>NZ_DFBY01000049.1:0-87492 GCF_002366815.1 Psychrobacter sp. UBA3068
GGTGGTGATTTTATGCAAGTAGTCCTGTCTGATATTGGCAATGTGGCTGTGGAGCTTTTGAATCTTACGGTTGTGCTTTTTCCAGTTTTCACTAAACAGTTTTTTCTTTGCTAGTCCTCTTTGCAATTTGGCAAGTTTGATCTGATTGGCTTTAAAGCTGTTCTTGGGTTTAATGGTTTCACCGTTTGAGGTGGTGAGTAGTTTTGTGATACCCATGTCCAAGCCAATGGCGCTTTTAGAGGGGTGACGAGGGGTCTGTGCCAGTTCGCGCTCACACCCAAACGACACGTACCAGTGGCCTGATTTTTTGCTGATGGTGACATTCTTGATGGTGCCGATGATGTCTTGCGATTTTCTAAATTTCACCAAGCCCACGCCATTAGGTAGTTTGACGCGATTACCCTCAATACGGCAGTATTTATCAAACTGAACCAAGCGAATGGAGTCATGCCCATCGGATTTGCGCTTAAATTGTGGCATGAGTGGACGAAGTTGAATCTCTGTGCCATCAGCCAGTTTAAAGAACTTGGGTTTATAAGGTTTGTTTTTATTTTCTTTGAGTCTGGCGTGTACTTTGGGGTCAAAGAATCGTGACCAAGCTGATGCAAGATCACGAATCTTTTGTTGTAAAGAGACAGCATTTGAGCTGGTTTTTAAAAAGGCAAAATCAGGATTGTTCTTTAAGCCAACAATTTTATTAACGAGGTTGGTGGCATTGATAAACTCATTTTTAGCCAACATCTCAAATGAGATTGCCAGCATGTGATTCCAAACAAAGCGCGCAGAGCCGACAAGATTATTCAGAATAATCTCCTGCTCTGCATTAGGCTCAAGCCTAAATTTATACGCTTTGTTGATTTTCATAAATGCCCATTCATTTTAATTATTTTAATGTGATTTCTAAAATTTATTATAGCTTATTTCAGTATATAGTTTTTATGACTATATAATAAACACTAAGCGAAATTCAGCGCCACCCTAATGTCGGGTGGAGTCCTCTTTCGCTTTTTTGATAGGGATACGGTGGTCACGGCCACAGTCATAGACAATTGACAAAAGGTATCAACCAAAAAATTGGCGTAAATCATCCATTGGATAATGATCACGAAAATGATTTAATAGGTTTACCGATGACCAACACTCGATAAACGGCCTATTATATGACAAAGCACACCGCCAGTCGCTCAGACATTACGCTCCCCCTACTCATAGATTACGTTGATGCTCTGCTACCATCGCTAGTCACACAGGTAACAGCGCCAACTACCACTGAACAGACGGATGAAAGCACTGAGTTACTTTGGGCGGTGCAAGACAATAATGCCCGCTTAGCCTTAAAATCACAACTCAAAGACCATGTCATGAGTAAAGATGATGATACGATAGCAGACGCTGGGACATTACAGCCATTAACTTTATCAGAGCTGATACAGCAACCAACACCGGATCGTTATGAGCTTGCTTGCTTTTGGCTACCTACATTATCGTCAGAGCTGCTACAGCAATACATCCCCCTATTTATGCGCTATCGCGATCTTTATGCCGCCCATCTGCTAATCGCACTTGATAACACCATAGACTTAAAGGCCTATGGATTTACTCCATTTGATATCTTAAGCGAGCAGTCTTTCGACGTTGATCGTGTGAACCAAAATCAGTCACCTTCATCAGACATGCCGGCCCTAGTGTCCGCCACCCTTTGGCAATTTAACCTATATGATTATAAACAATTACCCAATTGGCTCAATGCAGATTATTGGGCCAATCCTGAGAATTGGGGCAAGCACCGTTGGTAGTGAACAGCGATCAGAGCTTGGTATATCTGTTTGTAAATTCTAGAATTATTTACAGTAATACTACTTACATAAAGTAACACTTAGTATATGATAGATAGTAATTGTCTAAGTTTTATCGTAAGCAGTTTAAAAAAACAAATTTAATTAAAATTTTAGGAGCTCATCATGTCAACCAGTTTCTCTAAGATCGCGGTACTTGCCGTACTATCAAGCGCAGTTGCCCTAACCACAGGCTGTGCTACCAAACGTGCTACTTCTGAAGTAGTCGTGGCCCCGCTCGGTATTCCAAGTGGCCAAGCTGACTACACTGGCGCTGTCATCGTAGATAACCCAAATGCTGTTATCACTACCGCTGAGAACTTGCAAGCGGTTGTCTATTTTGCTTTCGATAGTAGTGAAATTACCGCACAAGCAGCCAGTATCTTGGACCAACACGCAGCGCTGCTAAGCTCAAATCCAGCAGCTGGCGTTGTTATCGCAGGTCACACCGATGAGCGCGGTAGCCGTGAATATAACATGGCATTAGGTGAGCGCCGTGCCCAAGCCGCCCGTGACTATCTTGCTGCTCAAGGTGTTGCAGTAAACAATATCCGTGTCATCAGCTATGGTGAAGAACGCCCTGCAGTTACTGGTAACACTGAAGAAGCTTATGCACAAAACCGCCGTGCTGAGTTGTCTTACTAAGACTGACGTAACCAACCATAATTAATAAAGCGTCGTTTAATTGATAAAAGCCCAGTAATATTGAATGCTGGGCTTTTTACGGTTTATTAAACTAAGATAACTCACCCTACTCGACACGATCAATGATGCCAACGGTAAAATTAACCCATCTTCAATACACTCAGCTCAACCCGACGACATGGTGCGCTACTGCGCAAGTAAGTGAACCCCTGTGTCTAAGTTTTGGTACCTTATGGGAAAAATCGTCATGGTTATTGGTTTTTAATACGTCGACTATACACTTTAATAAAATGGTTGGTCTTAACTGGCAGTACTGTAGTCCACGCGTTATTTTATCGGCTCGTGAGATGGCCCATCAACAACGCCAACTACAGCGTAAAGGGGTGCGATTATTGCTACAGCAGCTCTTAAATTATCTAGAGCTTCGCGATACACTGGATGAATCAGACTTCCCCTATCAGCTTATCGACAGTAAACACTATGTGTGCTTTAGTCACACAGGTGCTACCCCAAAAAAAGCGATTAATCCAAACCTGAATCAGTCGTTGAATACGCGTTCAAATAGTAAAGTCGCTGTCACTATTAGCCGTCATCGACCTATAGGCATTGATATAGAGACTAACGACGTTGCATGGCATGTGGCGCAGCGTTTTTACTCAGACAATGAGCTTAGGGTCATACAGTCACTGCCAACCAGCCAACGTGACATTATCACTAAACTACTCTGGCAAATAAAAGAAAGCTTTATAAAAATTCATCAATACAAACTGGCACAAGGTTTAGGAGTAGATTATTCATACCTCATTGCTGATTTACTTAACGCTATTAGAGACCCGTCACTTTTGTGGGTCACGGCTGACTATCGCTCGCAATACCATGTTGCTATCCTACCCATTCAGCAAACTGTGGTTATTTTTTAGAGAAGTGATCACTGTACGACTTTTAAGACATTGCTTTTTCTTTACTTTAAACAAAAAAAACGATCCTTTTTAGGATCGTTTTTTTTCTTACTTTTCTTCTAACGACAGTATTTAAACTGGGCTTGGCTTAGAAGCGGTAAGTAGCACCAAGTTTGACAATTGGCATCCACTCAAGATAGTCTTTATCTTCTAACTCTGTTTCAGCAGCAGCAGCAGCGTCAACAGCCACAGCATTCAAAGGGTTCGTAGCACGCACTGTAGCGTCAGTTTTACCCATATAAGCTGCACCTAGCTCACCAAATAGACCGAAGTTATTAGTGATGTTAGGACGGAAGCCAATAGTAGCATAAGGTGCTAACTTATTACGATGCTCTAGTGAACCTTCTAAAGTTTCACCGTTACCTACAAGATAATCTTCATCATCAATCGTGAAAACACCATCTTCAGCACTTGCACGCACATCGATATCGTTATCAGGTACGATGATACCAGCGCCCATTGTGAACCAGTTACCAGCAGGACGTAACTGCACGCCTAGGTATGGGTTGCTAAAATCTGCATCAACATCATAGTTGACGTCATCTACATCAACGTCACCGCCAAAAAGATCAGCGACATCGCCACCAGCCCAACCAGCTTGTAGTTCAGTTTTCTCGTTTAGTGACCAACCAATGTTAGCACCATAACCTAGTGTACCAACTTCAGCACTAACAGAGGCTGGGTTGATAGCAGTTTGGAAAAGCGTTTTTGTGCCACCAAAAATAGCACCTGTGGTGTTACGTACCACACCAGCATCAGCATTGTATGCGTAAGAAGTAGGCTCTGCTTCATATGCAACCGCTACCGGTTCAGCTTCATAAACAACGGCATCATTGTCATCAACAACGATCACTGGCTCAGCAGCTAGTGCAGCACTTGATGCTAAAACGGCAGCAGAAATTGCTGTTAATTTAATAAGTTTCATAAATACTCTCCTAAAGTGTGGAATAAGTCGCCCATAAAAAAATGATTATCTCGCTTTTGTGAATCAATCATTTTGTTGAGCAGATTAAAACAATTTTGCCTCAAAAAGTCACCCCTGAAGGCGCGCTTTTTATTTGCTATTATGTAAAGATTGCATAGGTATTGTAATAATTACCCTACCAACCTGCAAAACTTCGTCTTTTAGTTACACAATGCTCCTAAAGTAACCAAACAGCCTCGACATGAATATTAAGTGGCTTAATGTTCATGTAAAGGTATTACAAAATATGTCATTATAATGACTTACCTGCTTATTCAACTCAAGGGTAGTTATATAGCTTATTACTACAGTTTGTTGTGTTTTGTGAGCTAACGTAGCTATTCTTACTTTAAAGCTAAATTTCAGACATATAAGCAGTCATGTAAATATTGCTATATAGTGTGACTAACGCTTGTCTGCGCTTGATATTATGCTAAATTAGAGTGAGTGATGAGTGTGGCGCACGCCTTTGAATTGTCCCGTTTGTCCTATTTATAAATATGTTGCAATGTTTGCCGCTGTATTCTTTATTATTACTATTGAGCCATTTATATGCCTAAAGTATCGTCGATCACCCGTGTGCTAGAAATCATAGAGGCGGTATCTTATGCGTCTCTGCCTCTATCGCCCCTTGAGCTGTCACAAGAGCTAGATATACCTAAGCCGACCATTCACAGATTGATTCAGAATTTGGTCGATGAAGGGTTTTTGACCGTCGATATAGGTGGCGGTATTATTCCTGGTAAGCGGGTACGTAACCTCAGTGTTGAGCTTTGGCAGCAGCGGTTATTTTTTAATGAGCGGCAAATGATCTTGCAAAAGCTGGTTGACGAAATTAAAGAAACCTGCGGTATTGGTGTGCCCTATCATATGGATATGATCTATACCAACCGAGCACAAACGACCTTACCGCTACAGATTTATCTGCCCGTGGGCGCAAAATCTCCCATGTGGTGCACCGCCACGGGCAAGCTATACCTAAGCCAGTTATCTGCTACCAGTCGCCACAAAATACTACAAGGTTTACCGCTAGATAAATTTACTAAAAACACCATTACCGATATTGACGCCTTAAATGACGAGCTTGACCGTATTGCTGAAACGGGTATCGGTATAGACAATGAAGAGTTTATCTCTGAAATGGTGGCAGTGGCAGTACCTATATTGGATAAGAAGTCACGCTATCTAGCCTCACTATACATGCATGCACCAACCATACGAGTATCTTTAGATGAGCTATTGACGCATGTACCACGTCTACAAAAAGCAGCACAGGATGTTCAGGCTCTTGTGTACGATCTACAAAGCTAAAAGCACCTAACAGTAAAAATAAAAAAGTCTGCCCTATTGAACAGGGCAGACTTTTTTATTTTACTGCTACGCATATTATCTTAGCTACAACTTACATCACCAAATCAAATTAAAAATGTGTCACTGAGAGATATAGTGGCCACGCTAGGACAGCACTGAGCTATCGTGACGCCCCATAATACTTGAGAAGTCCTTATCACCATTCTCTACAGTATGAGCCTCATAAAGCTCTGTCGCCTTGGCCCCCATTGGCGTTTCGACATTGGTATCCTGAGCCGTTTGCATGGCCAGATTGAGGTCTTTTTGCATCAGCTTACTCATAAAGCCGCCCTGATAGCCATTGCTAGAAGGCACATTTTCCATGACTTGGGGATAAGGATTATAGACTTCTAATGTCCAGTTGCGACCTGAGCTTTGTAGCATAATGTCTGATAATACTTTGGGGTCTAAGCCATTTTTAACCCCTAAGTTAATGGCTTCGGCCGTTCCTGCCATGAGAATACCCAGTAGCATGTTATTACAGATTTTTGCAACTTGTCCTGCCCCATGGTCGCCGGCATGAAAAATATTTTTTCCCATCACAGCTAGTATTGGTTCAGCTTTGGCAAAGGCATGAACGCTACCACCCACAATGAAGGTTAAGCTACCAGCGACTGCACCGCCTGTACCACCAGAGACTGGTGCATCCAAGAAATCTATACCAAGGTTACTTGCTGCCTCCGCTACTACCGTCGCGTCAGCCGCTGCTATCGTGCTGCTGTCAATGACCAGTGTGCCTTTGGGCAACTCTGCAAGTAAGCCATTTTCACCTAAATAAACAGAATGAACATGCTTGCCCGCTGGCAACATACTGATAACAACTTGAGCGTTACTTGCTGCGTCTTTAGGGCTATCAGCAACGCTTGCTCCTGCTTGCTGTAGATGCTGTGTCGCTGATTCAGACAAATCATATACAGATAGCGAATACCCTGCTTTTAACAGGTTCTCCGCCATCGGGGCTCCCATATTACCAAGCCCGATAAAGGCTATGTTTGGCTTAGCACCATTTTTATCAGTCGTACTTGTATTTTGTGTACCCATCTCATCACTCCTTGATGATTGCTTATGTAGGACATTACTACAGATAGTCTGTCATTATTTTTTTGAGGCTAATTTATATCTCATACTTACGCTGCTTTGGTAAGCCAAATCTTTAGCGCACAAGCTCATTGCCTAACGCGTTATCACTCAACCAATCGCCCAAAGGATGCTCACCTTTGTGATAAGGGTTTACAAAATGCTGTTGAATGTATGCGTGCCCTTCTGCACTCAGACAATCGGCCAATGAGCGTGACCACTGCGGATTGCGATCTTTATCAATTAGTAGCGCCCGCACCCCTTCTTTGAAGTCCGGATTGGCGGCACAATGTACGGCCACATTGGTCTCTAAATACAAAACTTGCTCTATCGATAAATCAGTGACTTTATGATAAAGCGCATAGGTCAAAGCCGCAGTCGTGGGGCAACCGTGACGATAGGTTGCGACAGCACGCTGTGTCCAGCTATCCTCAGCAAAGGCTGCATCTAACTGTGCCAGCGCTTCATCACTTTGGAGTACAGCATCAATATCCCCTAAGCCGCCGCTGTTCATCAATTGCTGTATAGGATGCCAATAGGTAGCCAACTTGCTAGGAGGTAAATCAGCCACTGAGTGCGCGGCTAGTGCACGGCTAACGATGCGATGAGCGCTATGATCATGACTGGTATCTGTGTGACTAGAATCCGTTGCCGCTTGCCAATTACTCTGTCTTAAGCGTTGAATAACAGCATCATAGTCACTACTGGCGACGGCATACTCTGCCAGATTGGCCAATAGAGCATCATTACCATTACACATCGCGCCCGTCAGCCCTAAAAACAAACCGGTTTTGGCTGGCATGCGCTGTAAAAACCAACTGCCCGAGGCATCAGGAAACAGGCCAATAGTCACCTCAGGCATGGCAAAACGCGTGCGCTCAGTGACCAAACGGTGACTACACGCCGCCATCAGTCCCATACCGCCACCCATGATGATGCCATCACCCCAAAGTATTAATGGCTTGGCATAAAAATGCATCTGCCGATAGAGACGATATTCATGACTAAAAAACTCTGTCGCATACGGGTTTGGCAGTGGCGCACTGGTAGACATACTGTCATACAGCTTACGGATATCACCGCCAGCACAAAACGCTTTATCGCCTGCCCCTTTTAATACCAAGGCAACTATTTGATCATCACTCTGCCACTGCTCTAACTGTGTGGATAGTAACTGGCACATATCAACACTCAAGGCATTTAAAGACTTAGGCATGTTCAACGTCATGATGCCGATCAGATGGCCGCAATCTGTCGGCTCAGTATCAAATAACACCGATGCTTCCTGCTCTACAATTTTTTGATTACTACTATCATCCGTTGCTGTCATCAAGATCACCTACAAAAATTGAAAGTAAAGTTACCATTAAGGCTAGGGCGTGTCCTCAATTCAATCGATAGTCATCTAAATGGACTAAAAATGGCTAAATTTTGCCAAACAGCGGCAAATAGTTGGTTAATATCTCGATATTATCTGCACTATTTTTCTTGTTTGACGGCAATTTATCTCATTTTTATCACCATTTTTAAAATGAGGACACGCCCTAAGTTTATGTCGTTTATTTATTTTGCCAGTTGGGTTTACGCTTCTCTAAAAATGCTTGAACGCCTTCGCACTGATCTTTTGTATCGAACAACTTAACAAAGGCCTCACGCTCATGGATAAGGTTTTGCGCAGGTGGCGTGTCTCTTGCCGCTTGGATAAGCTCTTTAGAATAGCTGACGGCCACAGGTGACTGCTTAGCGACGTTTTGGGCTAATGTTTGTGCTGCTGCAAGACCCTCACCTTTAGCAGTAACTTCTTCAACCAATCCAATACGCAATGCGGTATCGGCATCAACGCGCTCACCGCATAAGATCATACGCTTTGCCCAGCCTTCGCCAACGAGCCAAGGTAGATTTTGCGTGCCGCCTGCACATGGCAATAAACCCACCCCTGTCTCTGGTAGCGCCATCTGTGCATGCGCCTCGGCGATACGAATATCACAGGCGAGCGCACATTCAAGTCCGCCACCCATCGCATAGCCATTGATAACCGCGATACTGACACCGCGGTAAGCAGACAACGCTTCAAACGCTTCGCCAAAAGCAATGGCCATGCTGATTGCATGACCTTTATCCCCGTCTGAGAAGTTATTAAGATCCGCACCTGCTGAAAAAAACTTCTCGCCATCACCATGAACGATTAAGGCATAGATATCGTCCTTGGCATTTAGGTCAGTGATTAACTGTTTAAACGCTTGCAGACTGTCCATCGTCCACGTATGGGCAGGCGGGTTGTTCAGTGTGACGGTAGCGGTGTGACCGCTGATCGATAGTTTAAGATTGGTATAGTCTGTCATAAAACATCCTTGTTTTAGCATGGCTTTATTGGCAAATAACTGAATATATAGCTGTACTAGCGCAATTGACCCAACGCATCGTCTTGTAACAGTTGCCGTGAGACAATCACTCGCATGATTTCATTCGTGCCTTCTAAAATCTGATGGACACGCAGATCTCGTACGTGGCGCTCAAGTGGATACTCGTTTAGATAACCATAGCCGCCATGCAGCTGTAAGGCTTCATTTGCAACCTCAAAACAAAGGTCGGTTGATAAGCGTTTTGCCATCGCGCAGTAGGCCGTGGCTTGCGCGTCATTAGTATCGACTTTATTAGCGGCAAGATAGAGCATTTGCCGCGCCGCAATCGTTTGAGTAAGCATATCTGCAAGCTTAAACTGTACTGATTGTAAACTTGCAATCGGGCTGCCAAACTGACTGCGCTCTTGGACATAATTGGTCGCCGTCTCTAGTGCTGACTGGGCCGTACCAATCGCACAAATTCCAATATTAATCCGCCCACCGTCCAAGCCTTTCATAGCAATACGAAAGCCCTGACCCTCTTCGCCGATTAGGTTTTCTGCAGGGACTTTTACGTCCTTAAAGCTAATCGTCCGCGTTGGCTGTGCTTTCCAGCCCATCTTATGCTCATTTTTACCGTATTCTATCCCAGCACTATCAGCGTCAACGACGAATGCTGACACCCCTTTCGGCCCTGCACCGCCCGTACGTGCCATAACCACTAGCACATCGGTCGAGCCTGCGCCTGATATAAAGGCTTTTTCTCCATTGAGCACATAGTCATCGCCTTGCTTCACTGCTTTGGTACGAAGAGAAGCGGCATCAGAACCGGCATTTGGTTCCGTTAAACAGTAGCTACCCAGCCATTTACCGCTGACCATATTTGGCAGATACTTTTTGCATAAGGCATCACTACCGAACTCACCGATCATCCAGCCGGCCATATTATGAATGCTCATGTAAGCCGCAACGGCCGTATCACCCCATGCCAACTCTTCAAAAACCATGGCAGAGTCCAAGCGTGGTAGCCCTAAGCCATCGTACTCTGGGTTGGTATAAAGCCCTAAAAATCCAAGCTCACCAGATTTTTTGATCACATCAACTGGGAAGTGCGAGGTACGATCCCATTCCGCCGCATTTGGCTTAAGCTCTTTTTGGGCAAACTGTCTGGCCGTTTGGCGAAAAGCAATCTGATCTTCGGTTAATGAGAAATCCATAGGGTCATCCTTGTGCGTGCGTAACAAATGTGGTGAATTAGAGTTGACGAACTATTATGTCAATATAAGTGCGGTTTGACGATAACAGCATCAAACTGCAAAGTTACCGTCAGAAAAATTCTCGCTGTACCGCAAATATAGTGGATCAACGACTAAATTGAAATAGTGGTATTGACGCCGCGGCTCGCCTCATCATCAAACCAGCGCGCAGTAACTGTCTTTGTTTGGGTATAAAACTGCACGGCTTGCTTGCCATAAGGGCCGAGATCACCAAGTTTACTGGCACGTGAGCCTGAGAACGAGAACATCGGTAATGGCACAGGAATTGGTAAGTTGATACCGATTTGACCTACCTGAACGTCTTGTTGGAATTTGTGCGCGGCCGCCCCCGACTGCGTAAAAATCGCCGTACCATTGCCATGTGGGTTGGCATTAAGCAGCTCAATCGCTTCATCAAGGTCGGCTGCACGCATGATACACAATACTGGCCCAAAGATTTCTTCTTTATAAATTTGCATGTCGCTTGTGACATTATCAAAAATAGTAGGTCCAACAAAGTTGCCTTTTTCAAACCCTTCGACCGTGATACCGCGACCATCCAGTAGCAGGCTCGCCCCTTCTTCTACCCCCGTCCCAATCAGGTGCTCGACGCGAGCTTTGGCTGCAGGAGAAATTAGTGGACCCAAATCTTTATCGTTCTTACCCGCTGATACCACCAAGCCTTTTGCTTTTGCCTTAATATCATCGATCCAGTCACCAGCGGCCCCTACTAGCACCACAACGGACAGTGCCATGCAGCGTTGACCGGCAGCACCAAATGCGGCACCGGCTAGTTGGTTGAGCGTCTGCTCTTTGTTGGCATCTGGCAAGATAACGCCATGGTTTTTGGCACCCATCATACACTGAGCCCGTTTGCCTGATTGACTAGCGCGCTCATAAACATGCTTACCCACGGCAGTAGAGCCGACAAATGATACCGCTTTAATATCAGGATGATCACAGATAGCATCGACGGTTGCTTTGCCACCATGCACCACGTTTAATACCCCTTCAGGTACGCCAGCTTCAATTGCTAATTCAACCAAACGCATGGTAACCATCGGGTCTTGCTCAGAAGGCTTAAGGATAAAGGTGTTACCGGTGGCGATCGCCATGGGGAACATCCATAGTGGAATCATCGCTGGAAAGTTAAAGGGTGTGATACCAGCACAAACGCCCAGTGGTTGCCAGATACTATAAGTATCTACACCAGATGCGACGTTTTCTACAAAATCACCAATCTGCAAATTGGCAATACCTGCTGCATGTTCAACGACTTCTAAACCACGAAACACATCACCGCGAGCATCAGCGATGGTTTTACCTTGCTCTGCGGTCAAGATTTCTGCCAACTCATCCATGTGCTCACGAATGAGTGTCTGATACTTTAAAAAAATACGAGCACGCGTGGTAATAGGGGTCTTGCGCCATGTCTGAAAGGCTGTTTGGGCGGCAGCAACCGCTTGGTTAATTTCATCGTCCGTCGTTTGTGGGACTTTAGCGATGACTTCCTGCGTGGCTGGATCGGTGATATCAATCCATTCATCGGTATTCGATTGAGTAAACTGGCCGTTAATAAGCTGCTGGACGTGGTGCATAAGATATCCTTATCTTGTTTGCGAGACTACCGTTTAACGGTGTCTTTATATTCATAAAGGGGACGAATAACTATAAATTTTTCTCGATAAAACTTAATTTTAAAATGATTTAATTTGTATCGTTATTGACTATAACAATAAATCATTTTTAGGGTCAAGCGCTTTATCGAACTTTTATTTAAGTTGCGATCAATGTGGTGATCAATCAAACAAATTTTCTCTAAGACGTTAACAAATAAAAAAGCCCATGAGTCTTCATGAGCTTTCGTTTCGCATGGGCGTTGCACCATCAAAATTCGTTCTAAAAGAGACGTGAAATTAGTAGTCTTTCATAGACTGCTTGATGGCATCAATCGCTGCTGGATTATCAAGCGTAGACATATCGCCGGTGTCTTTATCTTCTGCCAAAGCACGAATAGCTCGGCGTAGAATTTTACCAGAGCGGGTCTTTGGTAGCGCTTGCGGGAAGTAAATGGCCGCGGGCCGAGCAATACCACCCAGAGATTTAACCACCGCACCAACCACTTGTTGCTCAATGCGGAAGCGATTTTCGGTTGTCGCTACTTGTTCATGATCCTTTAACACACAAAAAGCGATGGGCAACTCACCTTTTAGCTCATCTTGAATGCCCACAACGGCGCATTCTGCCATCTCGGGATGACTGCTGATGGCCTCTTCAATCTCTTGCGTGCCGATTCGATGACCAGCGACGTTAATCACGTCATCGGTACGTCCCAAAATATAAAAGTAGCCATCTTCATCAGTCACCGCATAATCTGAAGTAGAATACTGCTGACCATCAAACAGGCCAAAATAACTACTGATAAAACGCTCATCATTACGCCACACTGTCGTGAGGCAACCTGGTGGTAGTGGGGCTTTAATCGCTAGTAGGCCTTTTTCACCAGCCGCGCAAACCTTGCCCGTTTCTTCATTTATCACCTGTGCATCATAACCATACATCGGATAACCTGGCGATCCTTGTTTGTGCGGTTTGTGGTCAAATTTTGGCGTATTACTTAAGATTGGCCAACCGGACTCTGTTTGCCAGTAATGATCTAAAATAGGCACGCCTAAATGCTGGGTGAGCCAATTGGCCGTTGACTCATCAAGCGGCTCACCTGCCAAAAAGAATGATTTGACGCTTGATACGTCATAGCGGGTCATCCACGTCTCATCTTGTTTTTTGAGCATACGCACGCCTGTGGGTGCGGTGAACAAAATGTTAACTTTATTGGCCTCGACAATCCGCCACCAAATACCTGGGTTTGGACGATGCGGCAAACCTTCATACATAACGCTGGTCATGCCCGCAAGCAATGGGGCATAGATCGTATAAGAGTGCCCGACCGCCCAGCCGATATCTGATATCGCCCAAAAAGTCTCGCCAGCCTTGCCATCGTAGATATAGTCCATTGAGGTGGTGAGTGCGACGGCATGCCCGCCTGTATCACGCTGTACCCCTTTTGGCGTACCCGTCGTACCAGAGGTGTAGAGCAAATACGATGGCGTATTTGATTCAAGCCAGACTGGTTCTACCACTGCATTGGCCTCACAGCTATGGCGGCGTTCAGTGGCATAGTCCACATCAATGTCTTGGGGTTTAAATGGGAGTACGCCGCGATTCACAACGAGGACATGCTCAGGTTTTACGTTTGCCTGCTCAACCCCTTGGTTGACCAAGTTTTTATAATTGATGACTTTACCACCGCGCAGGCCTGCATCCACTGTGATGACCATTTTTGCTTCGGCATCATCCATGCGAATTGCCAAATTGTGTGCCGCAAAGCCGCCAAACACTACCGAATGCACCGCCCCAATACGAGCACAAGCTAGCATGGCGTAAGCCGCTTCTAGAATCATCGGCATGTAGATAACGACGCGATCACCTTTCTCAATGCCGTGACGCTGTAGTACATCGGCAAAATAATTCACTTCTTTGTACAAATCATTATAAGTCAGACGACGCTTTGCATAGTCCGTATAAAACTCCACGCTATTGCCCAAATCTTTAAACGCATCAACAACGCCTGGGAAGGTTTCTGTTAACTCTTGATTGATCTCTGACGATAGCCAGATAAAGGCGTCTTGCTCTGCGCGCTCTTCTAGATGCCGATCCACACAGTTATAGCAAAGGTTGGTCTCGCCACCGACAAACCACTGCGCGAAAGGCAAATTGCTATCATCAAGGATCTGCTCAGGCTCTTTGTGCCAATAGATGCGCTTGGCTTGCTCGGCCCAAAACTGCTCTCGATCCGTAATTGAGTTATGATAAATATCAGCGAATTTCGGCGTGTCTGTTGCTTGAGAAGAGACTGGATTTTTGGTTGGGTCACTCATAGTAGCTGTCCTTAGCGTAAACGAGGTGTGAGGCAATGTTATTGAAGCAGTGTTATTTTAGTAGATAATGTTTAATGAGGTACTGGTCATCCTTGCCAGAATTAAAAAACCGATACATAGTGTATCGGTTTAAAATGTAGCAGAGCCAATCATAAAGGTCAACTATTAAGCGTTCATCCGCCCAATCTTTTGACTGACGCACACATTTTATCAGCTACTACCCTTACACTTCGGTCTGATTGGCATACATCTCACGCATGACCTTTTTATCATGCTTGCCTACCGAGGTTTTTGGCAGATCATCGACAAACTTAAACTGACTGGGCACGCCATATTTAGGAATCATACCACGCTCTACTGCCTTTTCAGCAATGGCTTTAATATCATCAACACTGGTGTCTGAGCAAGCAGGCTTGAGGACAATGAGTGCTAGTGGACGCTCGCCCCACTGCTTATCGCGAACGCCAATCACTGACACATCTGCCACTGCTGGATGCAGTGATAAAATCGTTTCAATCTCTAATGAGGAAATCCACTCACCGCCAGATTTAATCACGTCTTTTAAACGATCCGTAATTCTAATATACCCGTCAGGACGTATATAGGCGATATCTTGGGTGTGCATGTAACCGTTTTCCCATAGCTCCTTACCTGCATCGTCATTTTTCAAATAGCTTTGGGTCAACCAAGGGGCACGCAATACCAGCTCACCCGTATTGTCTTCTCCTGTGCCCACTGGTTGGTTGCCCTCACCCCACACCTGAGCGTCAACCATTAGCACAGGCTTACCGGTCATACAGCGGCGAGCAATGTCTTCATCCTCTGTCATCTCAGGCTCATTTAGGCTAAATTCTGTTAAGCTGATAAGTGGAGCCGTCTCTGACATACCGTAGCCCGTATAAACCTCGATGCCTTGAGCCATTGCCGTTTTTGCCAAGCCTTCAGTCAATCTTGAACCACCAATGATCATTTTGAGACCATTAAAACTGGCATCACGATCTTGCGCTTCTTTGAGTACCATTTGCAAAATCGTGGGTACACAATGAGTAATACTCACCTTTTCATTGATAATCAAATCCATCAAAGCGTCGGGGGCATAACGGCCGGGATAGACTTGTTTCAGACCAACCATCGTGGCAGTAAATGGAAAGCCCCATGCATGGACATGAAACATCGGCGTCATTGGCATATAGACATCACCATAACTGACCCCTTGTTTATTCGGTAACATACCAAGGGTAGCCGCTTCTGTTAGGCTGTGTAATACCAATTGGCGATGGCTAAAGAACACCCCTTTTGGATCGCCGGTCGTGCCTGAGGTATAAAAGGTGGTTGCAATGGTGTTTTCATCAAACTCTGGAAAGTCAAACTCACTTTCAGCTGCTTCTAGTAACGCTTCATACTCACCCGTTACGCGGTTTTGGTTACCGCCGAAGACACCTTCGAACGTCACCCCATTGTCATCTAGCCAAATAATATGCTCAATACTAGAGTTTTCAAACTGATAATCTTTGACCAAAGGCGCAAACTCAGAGTTGAGCAACAACACTTTAGGCTTCGCATGATTGATGGTATAAAGGATCTTTTCTGGTGACAGACGAATATTAACCGTCTGCAAGATGTACTCTGACATTGGCACGGCAAAATAAGACTCAAGATAACGATGACTATCCCAGTCCATCACGGCCACCACATCACCAGCGTCAAGCTTCAAATCTGCTAAGACATTGGCTAAGCGATTAATACGGTTAAACAGATCCTTATAAGTAAAACGCTTTTTGTCAGCGTAAACAATTTCTTGCTCTTGCGATACCGTCTTGGCTCGGTTTAATAACTGCTTTACCAATAATGGATAATCATAGGCAGACGGGGCGCTTTGGTAAGTATTTGACATAGGTTTGACTTCCTTGTGGGTCATATAGATGCGTTCTTTGTAGTTGTACTTAACGATAACTGGTTGTCATAAGACAATAGCCACATACTGCTGAGCCAGTGTTGTTACGAACCTCTACCTATTCTGCAAGCAGAGGACTGCTGGTGCTAACAATAGAATCAATCGCCTTTTCATTGATAGTAAAAAAAAAGTGCTTATATGTAAAGCGGCAAGTGAGTACTACCAAACCTATCGCTTGCTTTTTAAAAGCAGATTAAGCAGTGCGTGATTTGGTCTTCACCATGCCAAAACTGGCAATCAACAACGCCAAGACCTGTACGAATAGTAGCAACCATACCGTAAGCGACCACTGTCCCCGTGCATACACTATGCCACACAGCCACGCCCCTAACGTACCTCCGGCATAATAACCCATATAATATAATCCAGACGCCAGTGAGCGCCCTTTCTTAACATTCACCGCGATATAGCTGATGGTTGCCGATTGCGTAATAAACACCCCTGTAGACATGATAGCCAGCCCTATCACCACACCCCATAATGGCATAACCAAGGTCAACAGTACCCCAATGATAGAAATAAGGACAGCGGCTCGAACCGTACGCGCCGACCCAAATCGACGTAGCAGTGTGGTGGATAATGGCGTAATAATAACCCCTATCAAGTACACCGCAAAGATATTGGCAAGCGCGCCTGTACTCAAATTATATGGCGCCTTAGCCAAATGCAGGTTGATAAAAGTAAAACAGCCGACTAATGAAAATAAAACACAGGCACCAAGCAGACAGGCAGTCACCACATAGCGATTGGTCAGATGCTCACCTAGGGTCTGTATCGCTGAGCGAAAGTTTGGATTGGCCACAAAGTGACGCGATGAGGGTAGCATCTTAAAGACCCAGAGTGCGCCTATGAGCGTCATAGCCGCCATCACATAATAACCAGAGCGCCAGCCGATTAGCTCATGCAAATGCCCGAGTAAAAATCGGCCCATAAAGCCACCAAGCACCGACCCTGACACATAAAACGACATCAGCTCTGTCACCGCTCGTCCCTCAAACTCCTCACCGATGTAAGCAATTGTCACTACGGTAATACCCGGTACCGATAGTCCTTGCATAAAGCGCCACATCCCCATCCATCCGATACTTGGACTTTGCGCAATCAAGGCAGTAGGTATGGCCAAAAACAATAAAGCACCGACGATAAACGATTTGCGTCCGACCGCATCGGATAACATACCCAAAAACGGTGACATAATAGCAATCGCCAGCACGGTTGCACCCACCACCATGCCTGCTTGCACCTCGCTTGCTGACAGATCCAACATCAATACGGGCAAAATTGCCTGAATAGAATACACCTGCAAAAAAGCAAACATTCCAATCAAGCCAATCGTCAATTTCAGTACCCACGAAGGTGAGTAAAACGGCAGCTGACCAGCGGCACTGGCGGGCGTCTTTGTGCTGGGATCTTGATTATTGGAATTTGTTTTTGTGTGACCTTTGCTGCTTTTATTTATATGATTCAAAATAGTGCTGACTGTGTTAGGAGCTTTTTTAGCGAAGGCTAGGTAGGCTAGGTGATAGAAATGGAACAATGATAACTGGGCTGAGCGTCAAAATAGAGCCAAAACGCGCGATAGAACGCTGAGTACTTTATATTATCACATCACATAGTAAACACAGGTTTCCGTGTGTTGCTTTTCTTTCGCCCTCTCTGTACCCGTACGGCTGTTATGAATAACGTTCTCTCACCCTCTTGCATAGAGATTAGTGACATTTCCCTAACAACTCTTTTGTATTTTTACACATCTACATTGCTTCTCTCTTTTTTATTACAGACTTTTCCGCCTCAAAAAACCATACTCATTAAGTGCCACACATTAATAGGCCATACTAATATAGTCGATTCATTTACAAAGGGGTATAAAGCGACTGGAATGAATTTTGCGCAGCCTCTGTGTTAGCAGCAAGCAAGGAAAATTTATAACAGTCGCCTGTAGCTATTGATGTATCGATTTTATTTTAAACTGCCTATAGCTAAATAATCCAAGAATGCAAAAATTATAACTATTAAGGAAGAAATCTATGGATGATGAGATTCATGATTTAGGCAAAGGGTTTTGGAGTATACGGGGCTCGTTTATCAAAAATGGCGTGCTTGATATAGGTGTACAATCGGCTTTGATAAAACTGGCCTCAGGACGATTTATTTTCTTAGACAGCTACAAATTGACAGGGGATGTGCGCGAACAAGTAATGGGTTTGACCAACGATGGTAAAGATGTCGAAGCCGTATTAAACGTCCATCCTTTTCACACCGTTCACTGTGCTCAAATGGCAAAAGATTTCCCGCAAGCGATTTTTTATGGCAGTCGTCGCCACCATCAGCAAGTGCCAGAAGTACATTGGGCAAAGGATTTGGTCGAAAGCGCCACTGTCGCGGCGCGCTATACTGAACTTGAATTTTCTCTGCCTAAGGGCATTTACTACATCTCGCCCGATGAAAATATCCACGCAGGCTCTTTACTGGTCTATCACCCTGCCAGCCAGAGTATCTACGTCGATGACACGTTTGAGATACCGCCTTCTAAGCTATTTAATGCCGTCCAACCTACTTTAGGCCTGCACCCAACGACCAAACAAGCCCTTAAAGATGCGAAAAATGCAGGTGAGCAATATTGCGCTTGGGCCACAGCACTGGCTCACCAATGGCGTGACACACACTATTTTTGCGGTGCCCACTCCGGTTTGGTTGAGTTTGGCAAAGGGGAATTTGAAGCAGCGCTGTTGTCTGCCGTTGCAGCCGCTCGATCTGAGCTGCAATCGTTATAAGTTGTGAATGCGATGATTTAAGTAAAACCAGACGCTAATGGAACCATTAAATTTCAAAACCACTCACACTTTGAGTGATGGTTTTAAAAATATGTTTAAACTATTATTAAAAAATAAGGAGAAAGATGAATGTCAGATTCAGATAAAATACACGATTTAGGCAACGGATTTTGGAATATACGCGGCTCATTTCGCCTAGGCGGTGTTCTAAATATTGGCACACAATGCTCACTGGTAAAGCTAGACTCAGGGCGCTTTATCTTTCTAGACAGTTACGCTCTAACGGATGAGGTTCGCGATGAGGTGATGGCACTGACCAATAATGGACAAGAGGTTGAGGCAGTGCTCAATGTCCATCCCTTTCATACCGTACACTGTGCACAGATGGCAGAGGATTTCCCGCAAGCCATATTTTATGGCAGTAGTCGCCATCATCAGCAAGTTCCAGAAGTGAATTGGGCTGAGGATTTGGTCGAAAGTGAAGCGGTCGCTAAGCGCTATTCTGAGCTGCAGTTTTCGATGTCACAAGGCATTTACTATATCTCGCCTAACGAGATGATTCATGCTGGCTCCTTATTGGCCTATCACCCTGCTAGCAAAAGCTTACATGTGGATGACACCTTTATGAGTCCGCCGATGAAATTGCTAGAAGCGGTACTCCCTGAACTGATACTACATCCTACCACCAAAAAAGCACTAAAAAATGAGCCAAATGCGGGTAAGCAGTATTGCGACTGGGCAAGCAATCTTGCGCACGAATGGCGCGAGGTTCGCAATTTTTGCGCCGCCCATTCTTATTTGGTTACCTTTAACGAAGGTGAATTTGAAAAAGCGCTGTTAAAAGCAATTGATAAAGCTCGGCCAAAGCTAGAAAACGCTTAATCAACCATATAGTTCGAAAATGTATAAAAAAAACAGGGCTACCATCTCGGTAGCCCTACTGTTTGCACTGGCTGTGCCATTATCGATGATGACGCTATCGAAATAACAACATCGCCAACTCCTCTTCATTATTAATGACATCCGCCAATGTATAGCGCTCCAAAACGTTAATAAAGGCGGTTAATGCCTCAAAAAACACGCTTTTAAGTTGACACACTGGGCTAATGACGCAGCCTGGCGAGCGCCCTACGGTTTCATCGATAAGGGTAATGGGTAGTCCAGTCGAACGAGGGTGCCTATCATCGCTGCTTATGGGGGTCGCAAAACACTCTACCAAGTCAAAGTCAGGCTCTATCTGTTTGATCAATACGCCCAAATTGATGTCTTTAGGCGCGCGCGCCAATCGTATCCCACCATTTTTACCACGCACACTTTCTATATACCCCAGCTGTCCCAATTGATGAATAATTTTGGTTAAATGGCTTTTAGAGATACCATAGCTATTCGCAATATCGCTGATGTTTGCCAATAATGGTGGCTCCGGTCTCACTGCTAAGTAAATCAATGAGCGCAGTGCATAATCGCTATAATTGGTCAATCGCATTCATTTGCGCTCCTTTTAATGTCACTGTCTTAAAATCACCGTCTCTGCCTAATTTTTAGTCCTAAAATGTTACACTTCTTCCAAAAATTTAAGGTGTCAACCAACAACGTTATCTGTGTGCTCGGGATGGTAGGATAGATACTCAACCTGATCTACCCAAACAACCCATCAGGTCTAGGACGTGCCAGCATCGGTAGGTAGCTGATGCAAAATAGTACGAAGCAGGCAATCCACGCACTTTGAGCGACCATAATCCATAATAAGTAATGGCTCATATCAGCCAGCGGCAACAGTACCCGACTGATAAATACCAGCACCATCAGACCATACATATATTTTACCATTTTGGGCGGCTGATGGATGCTACGTCCAGTATGCCCAAGGGATACCCGTGTCATCATTGCGACCGTGATCATGCCAATGCTGGTAATAGCTAGCCCATGCATAGCAATGTTGTGATTATATCCTAACCACGGCTGCAACGCGTACAACAAAAAACTCAGACACATTCCCAAAAACGCGACATATAACGACCAAAGCAGTGGCTTTTGCCAAATACCATGATGATACCAACCGACTAAACGGACCGTATTGACCACTGCGACCCCAAGCGCTGTGAGGGTAAGCAAGTACTTATTGGGGTAAAATAAATCCACAATAAAAAATGCTAAAAAGAACAGTAGACTTGCGATATCTTGCGCCTTACTATTACGTAAAGTCACGGTTTGTTTTTCGCCGTCAGTATTAATCCCGCTAAGTCCACGCTCAATAAAGAACGGCACCACGCGCCTACCAATGGTTAGCACCAACCCAATAATTAAATAAAAACCCACGTATATCCCAATTTTGGTCATACTCATGTCTGCCTTGACAATGCCCCAATAGCACAGACCATTACCCACGGTGAGCAGCACGAGCTTTGCCAAAATACCCAGTTGCTTATATTGCTTTACTTGTAGCACTGCTCGGCAAACCGAAAACGCCATCAGACCGATAAACAACAAATCAAACACTGCGCCAACATATAACCACGATACACTACTGCCCGCAATTGTCATCCCCAGCCCAAAAGCCAACCAGCTCAGACGCGCCAACAACCAACAACTAAAGATACCCAGTAACTTATAACCATAGGGCATCATAACCCCTGTCCACGTCTTTACCGCTGTCAGCAAAAATCCGGCAACTACTGCTAGTGCATAACCATAAATCATCTCATGACCGTGCCAGTAGAGCGGGTTTAATACTTGGGCGTTGATGGCCGTATGACCAGTAAAAACAAAAGCCCATAGCACCATCGTAACCACCGCAAACAACGCGGCGGCACTAAAAAATATACGAAAGCTCAGATTAAGAATAGGATGCGGAGAGGTTGGCGGTTTGCTGGGCAAATCAATAGAGTGCATAGTGGCCTTCTTATGAACATATGAGTAAAATCCATCTTATAGATTCATTTTAAATGAATGTTATAAAACATACAATGACCACCTGTATCAATCCTACCGTATTTATCATCATTTTCATGACACTCATTGACTCTCATGGGCCTGACTGCTTAAATGGATTATCTTTAGGAGAACTATATGACTGAACAAAACGCATCAGACGAAAAGCGTCAAATCATCAATCGATTTTTGATGACTCTGACCAAAGAACAACCGCAAATGTATTACGCCACGACCTCCGAAATCGCTCGTAGCATCCATACAATGATAAAAGAACATACCAATCGTTTGTCAGTAGAGGAGCAAGCACTCGTCAGGCGGATGACGATGGAAGAAATTGAGGGTTTATTAGGGTTTCATGCTAGGTAGGAAATCATCGCAGCAACTGGCATTATTGACATGTACCCAATAAAAAGACTGCCACAAGAGCAGTCTTTTTAGTAGAAGCTTGATTTAAAACGTTTAGAACGGATAGTCACGCGGCGTATTCTGCATGGATATCCAATGCGTTCTGGTAAATTCCTCGAGTACCCATTCCCCATTGAAACGGCCAATACCTGAGTTTTTCTCACCACCAAATGGCACATTGCTTTCGTCATTCACCGAGATGTCATTAATGTGGGTCATACCCGCTCTGATACCGCGAGCAAAGCGTAGACCTTTTTGCATGTCTGCCGTAAAGACCGCACTAGAGAGACCATACATTGAATCATTGGCTATCGATAGCGCTTCGTCTTCATTTTTAGCACGGATGATACCGACCAGTGGCCCAAATACTTCATTACGTGATAAATCCATATCGCGCGTCACTTCGGTAAAGATGTGCGGTGGTACGACTTGACCTTTAATATCACCGCTCAATACCATGTTAGCCCCTTTTTCTTGGGCTTTGGCAATCTTTTCTTTAAGCGACTCAACCTGTTTTGTGTTAATGATGGGGCCAACTGCTGTTTCTTTTTTACTGGGATCACCGACGTTTAGTGTCTTAACATGAGCCACAAAGCGCTCTACAAAATCATCATAAATCTCATCTTCCACGATAATACGGTTGATAGCGATACAGATTTGACCTTGGTGCAAGAACTTACCAAAAGCTGCCGCCTTAACCGCTTGTTCGATATCAGCATCCTTCAAAACGACAAATGGGCTATTACCACCCAACTCAAGCGCCACTTGTTTTATATAATCGCCGCCATTGGCCAACTCGCCAATACGTTTGCCCACTGAGGTTGAACCGGTGAACGACACCAAACTCGGGATATCATGAGTCACGATGGCATCACCAATCTCTCTGCCCGCCCCAACCACCACATTTAGCAGTCCTTTTGGCAGACCCGCTTCTTCAAATATTTTTGCGAGCAATAAACCGCCCGTAATAGGCGTGTCACTCGCAGGCTTTAACACCACAGCATTACCAAGCGCTAACGCTGGCGCAATAGAACGCTGCGTCAGATGCAGTGGGAAATTCCATGGACTAATAACGGCTACCACGCCAATTGGCTCACGGTAAACAAAGTTTTCTTTGCCGGGCGTATTAGACGGGCGAATCTCACCATGCACACGGTTCGGAAAAGTTGCCGCCTCAAGGGTAATCGCCCGCGCACTGCCGAATTCCACCATCGCTTTGATACGAGTGCTGCCCGACTCTTTGACAAGCCAATCGACGATTTCCTCTTGACGCTTATCTAAAATATTGACGACGTTATACATCACAGCAGCACGCTCAGCTGGGGTTTGTTGTGCCCATTCTGTTTGGGCAGCGCTTGCCGCTTGATAGGCTTCATTCAGCTGCTTATCCGTGGCTTGCTGAATGTCTACAAGGGTATCACCACTATAAGGGTTGCTGTCACTGTTGACGCGATCATCTTGGCCAGCCTGCCACTTACCGGCAATGTACTGGAGATGAAAATCACTGTACGCATTGGTTATTGTACTATTGTTATTGGTTGACATAATTATCCTTAGTTATTTTATGAGGGTCATTGCAATTTTAAGTAAAGCTATACAGCTAGCAAATTAAGAGAGAAAATAATAATTGGTGTCATTAGGCCTATTTGATTATTTATCTTTTTCATTACCTAACTTACTACTCTTCATCACGTGTAGCAAACCAAAACTTGCTAGACGACTGGTCTAATGCTAACATAGATGATCTTACAATGAGAATATTTCCTCATGCCATATTGTAGAAAAAACGTAACGTCGTCACACAGCCATCGACAATAAGTGCCAAAAGCTTGAATAAAAAATATAAGAACAATCATAAAACGTATAATAAGTGGCCGTTCATGACATTTATCAATATGCTACCCCATACGCTATTCAAAAAACTTGCAAAAACTCTAGGAGAACATGACTACTATGTCTGCTAACGCAACCAAAATTCCACTAGATACCAAAACTCATTTGCTAGAAACAGGCTATCAACTGATCGCCAAAAAAGGCTTTACTGCTGTCGGTATCAAGCAGATACTAGACACAGCAGGCGTCCCTAAAGGTTCTTTTTACCATTACTTTGCCTCCAAGGAAGCCTTTGGCGAAGCCCTTATTAGCAACTATTTTGCCAACTACAAGGCACGTCTAAACACCATCGCTCAGCGAGATGTCAGCGCTCAGCAAAAGCTTTATGACTATTTTCAGAACTGGTATGACACTCAGCAAAATGGCTGTGATTATGATAAATGCTTAGTCGTTAAGCTTAGCGCTGAGGTGGCAGATATGTCGGAACCCATGCGTATCACCCTAAACGCGGGTTATCAACAAACCATCACTTGGCTTGCTGATCACATCAAAGCAGGCTGGACGGACAACTCAGTACCGCAGCCTGACAACATCTCTGCTGAAAGCATAGCCAAACGTTGGTACTTTGCGTGGCTTGGTGCCAGCTTAATCGCCAAAATCAGTCAAACCAACACACCATTGGCAGAAGTATGGCAAATGACCACGTCACAGTTGGGGCGCTAGCCTCCTAAATGCAACACCACTATTGATGCAAACTCACTTATAAACGAGACTAAGCAAGTTATAAGAGAGTTTTGTAAAAATAACTAGACGACTGGTCTATTTAATGTACAATGCCCTCCGTGCAAAAGCGAGCGGTTTAACATCATGCGTCCGACATCTTTGCAACCCATACGTTTACAATCTATACATTTATTAATGATCTACCATTTAGGAATACTATGAACAATTTCCAATATTACAATCCTGTCCGTATCGTCTTTGGCGAAGGCCAAATCACCCAATTATCAGAATTGGTGCCTACTGAGGCACGCGTGCTTATTACTTATGGTGGCGGTTCAGCACAGCGCACAGGTACGCTAGATGAAGTAAAAGAAGCCCTAGCAGCAAGCGGTACACGCACCGTATTTGAGTTTGGTGGTATCGAAGCCAATCCAGAATTTACTACCCTCTTAAAAGCAGCTGACATGGTCAATGAGCACAATATTGACTTTATATTGGCAGTCGGCGGTGGCTCAGTCATTGACGGCAGTAAGTTTGTCGCACTGGTATCTTCACTGACCGAAGCGGATGGGACTGTCTCACGTGAGCAAGCCTGGGACGCCCTGACCGGTTATTGTAAAAATCTCGACTCGGCTGTCGATTTGGGTGCTGTTCTGACCATTCCTGCTACTGGTTCTGAGATGAACTCAGGTGGTGTCATCAACTATAGTGAACGCCAAGCAAAACTGCCATTTGGCAACCCACTTGCCTTCCCTAAGTTCTCGATTTTAGACCCAGTCAAAACGTTAACCCTACCTGAACGTCAAGTAATGAATGGGGTGGCGGATGCTTTTGTTCATGTCATGGAGCAATACCTCACCTATCCTGTCAATGCAAAAGTACAAGACGCTTTTGCTGAAAGCTTACTCAAAATCCTCATTGACGAAGGCCAAGCGGTTGCACAAGATCCAGAAAACTTAGAGACACGTAAGAACATTATGTGGACAGCGACGATGGCTCTCAATGGTCTGATCGGTACAGGCGTACCACAAGACTGGACGACACATATGATTGGTCATGAGCTGACGTCGCTTCATAGTATCGATCATGCGCGCACATTGACCATCTTACTACCGTCAGTGATGCGTGAGCTTAAAGCCAGTAAAAAAGAAAAGCTGCTGCAGTATGCAAGAAACGTTTGGAACCTGACCGATACGGAGCAAGACGACGATGCTACTATCGAGACGGCCATTGTTTATACCGAAAACTTCTTTCGTGACCTTGGCTTGCCCGTCAGCTTAGCAGATGCGGATCTCACCGAAGCTGCGATAGATCCCGTTATTAAGCAACTTGACGCCCACAAAATGGTGAAACTGGGTGAACACGGTAACAATGACTTAACCGTATCACGCCGTATCCTGCAACGTGCCGTTAACAGCAAAGCGTCTTAAGCCGTAACATCTGCGTAATAAACACTACATATCGTTATGCTATTTATAGTAGTTACTCTACACAGAGTAACTACGCCATTCAAAATAAAAACCTAAAAACCAATAACTAAAAAGGAATCTTACTATGAGTTTTGATAAACAACAAAATCAAAAAATAAACCGTCAAATCAAACTTGCCAGCCGCCCAACAGGTGAGCCAAAAGCAGAAAATTTTGACATGATCACCAGTGACATCCCAACGCCGAACGACAACCAGATGCTCCTGCGGACAGTGTATTTATCGTTAGATCCATACATGCGCGGGCGTATGAGTGCGGCGAAGAGCTATGCAGAACCATTAGAAGTAGGTGATGTCATGATGGGCGGTACGGTGGCCCAAGTCGTTGAGTCCAATATTGATAAATTTGCCGTGGGCGACTTAGTCGTCTCAAACTCAGGCTGGCAGGACTATAGTGTCAGTGATGGCGAAGGCGTCCTAAAGCTTGATAAAGAGATGGCCAACCCCTCTTATGGTCTGGGTGTATTAGGTATGCCAGGCTTTACTGGATACATGGGGTTAACCGATATTGGTAAGCCAAAAAAAGGCGAAACCTTGGTCGTCGCGGCTGCTACCGGTCCAGTCGGTGCTACCGTCGGACAAGTCGGTAATCAGTATGGCTTACGTACTGTGGGTGTCGCAGGGGGCAAAGAAAAATGCGACTTTGCGGTTAATGAGCTTGGCTTTGACGCTTGCATCGATCATAAAGCCGATGACTTTGCCGAGCAGCTAAAAGCGGCTTGCCCAGATGGTATCGACATCTACTACGAAAATGTGGGCGGCAAGGTATTTGATGCTGTCATGCCCCTCTTGAATGCGCATGCTCGTATCCCAGTCTGTGGTCTTGTCGCACAGTACAATGCGACTGAGCTGCCTGACGGTAAAGATCGTTTGAGTGTGTTGACGGGTCTTGTTTTAAGCCAGCGATTGACCATCAAAGGATTTATCATTTTTGAAGAGTATGGCGATCACTTCCCTGAATTCCTAAAAACCATGAGTAAGTGGGTTGAGACCGGTGAGGTCAAAACCAAAGAATATATAGCTGAAGGCTTAGATAACGCGCCTGATGCCTTTGTTCGTATGCTCAATGGCGACAACTTTGGTAAGACAGTGGTGAAAATCGCTGATATTCATTAATCAAGATCGGTTGGTGAAAAACAACTGAAGCGTAGTCAATAACCACTTAACAACATAAATCGCTAA
Source organism: Psychrobacter sp. UBA3068 (assembly GCF_002366815.1). NCBI lineage: Bacteria > Pseudomonadati > Pseudomonadota > Gammaproteobacteria > Moraxellales > Moraxellaceae > Psychrobacter > Psychrobacter sp. UBA3068. The sequence goes on from NZ_DFBY01000049.1 coordinate 27,660, forward strand.
TACTACTACTGAAAATTACTATCGCAACACGAATACTAATATACGAATGTGATTAACCATGAACAGTCAGCACTCATACCGATACCGTTTTCATGGGCTTATGTTAATGCGTTTCATTGATGACTTAAGCAATGAGCGTGACTGTTAATGAGTTATGTTGATTGAACCCAATAACAAATAAGGATAATTATGAATATTTTAATGGTACTAACTTCTCACGATCGTTTAGGTGATACGGGTAAAAAAACGGGTTTTTGGTTAGAAGAGTTTGCCGCCCCTTACTACGCTTTTCTGGATTCTGGCGTCAATGTAACCCTTGCCTCCCCTGCTGGTGGTCAGCCACCTCTAGACCCTAGTAGCGATACTGAAGACACGCAAACCAAAGACACGAAGCGCTTTAAAGACGATAAAGAAGCTCAGGAGCATTTGGCCCATACCAAAAAGCTTGCTGATATGAAAGCGGAAGACTTTGATTCGGTCTTTTATCCGGGTGGTCATGGCCCACTATGGGATTTGGCAGTGGATAAGAACTCTATCAACCTGATCGAGACTTTTGTCAAGCAAGACAAGCCTGTGGCCTTTGTTTGTCACTCTCCTGCTGTTCTCAAAAATGTCAAAATTGATGGGGAGTATTTGGTCAAAGGAAAGACAGTGACTGGCTTTACCAATTCAGAGGAAGAAGCCGTTGGTCTTACCGACGTTGTGCCGTTCTTAGTAGAAGATGCCCTAAAAGCCAATGGCGGTAATTATGAAAAAGCTGCTGATTGGGAATCATTTGTCGTAGAAGATGGCTTGCTCATTACCGGTCAAAACCCAGCGTCATCAGAAGAAGCGGCTAAACGTTTGATAACCAAGCTTAACGGTTAATGTGTTTCAAAGATTCATAGAGCCGTCCACACCAAAAGGTTAGTATCATGATTCGCTTACATCATCTTAACCAATCACGATCGTTACGTGTTTTATGGCTTTTAGAAGAGCTAGGCGTGCCTTATGAGATCGTCAGCCATCAACGTGACGCCAAGACCCATTTAGCACCAGATTCTCTAAAAGCAGTACATCCACTCGGTAAGTCTCCAGTTATCGAAATGGATGGCCAGCTTTATGCTGAGTCAGGTGCGATCACTGAGCTATTGATCGAACGGTTTGCATCAGAGCGTTTACGCCCTGCTACAGACAGTGCGGCATATGGGCGTTATTTACAGTGGCTGCATTTCGCTGAAAGCTCGCTGATGTTACCTTTATCAGTTGAGCAATTTACTAAAAAAGCGGGTGTGGACGACAATGAATCTTTGAACGATTGTATCTGTCAGGAAAAACACAAGCTATTAAGCTATTTAAACACAGAGGTTGCAGGTAAGTCCTTTATTGTTGATCACAAGCTAAGCGGCGCTGATTTTATGTTGTCGTTTGACTTAATTATGCTTGCCAAGCGCGGTGCGTTAGAGGACTATCCTTATGTTAAGCAGTATGCGTTACAACTGGCTAGTCGCGATAGTTTTCAGCGCACCATGCGTTTAGAAGCAAATCACGATCAATCAATTTGACATTTTGGCATTGTTTTTCAATGACCGAGCAATTATTTAGTGTAGAAAAAACAGCTCTGAAAAGAGCTGTTTTTTCTGTTTGCTTGATCCCTGGGTTACCTTCTGTGTTGGCAGACTAAAAATGTGTTTAAAAACTTTATTTAATCTGACAGTCTACCCGTAACGGTGCCATTCGCACTTACCCCAAGTCATGACAAGACCATCAAGCTTCGAGTTCAGCCACAAATTACGTGTATGTGACAAAAGCCAAAAGATAATTATGATAAAATTTTCCACGCTTTTCTTAGATCGTTTTTTTAGTTTTATCGGTGTTCAATCGCACTAAGCTCAATGAGTACCAGTCCAACTGGCTCTATTTTCGTCTGGAATATTTTTTATGTCTCTCTACCTTCCTACAAAAACTATTATCGTACGCTCATGAGTCATGAATACCAATTTAAACCCCATGAACAACCGTTTATGGTGGGTTCCCCTGCCAACCCTGACCACCCTGCACGCCGTAAAGTATTTTATTTACTGATTGGTATTTTTATTGGCATCACCGCCAGCTTCCAAAATGGTCTCTTGGTCGCCAATCTGACTCAAATCCAAGGAGAACTTGGCCTAACGCCGTTAGAAGGCGGTTGGATCTCCGTCGCCTACAATATGACCAACGCTTGTATTACGGTGCTGCTATACAAAATTCGCCAGCAATTTGGCATGTCACTCTTTAGTAAAATCACGCTGTTTTTTCTGTTAGTTGCCACCAGTTTACAGTGGCTGGTCAGTAGCCATCTGTTAAATACCACCGGTATCAGAATTGATCCTTACTATTTAGAGATCATTGCTAGAGGATTGAGTGGCATGGTGGCTAGCGCCATGACCGTACTCGCGATTTTCTATTGTTTGCAAGGCATGCCCGCCGCCAAACGCATCAGTGGTTTGATTTTAGGATTTGGCTTAGTACAGTTTGGCATCCCCCTATCACGGATCATCTCACCCTACTTGGCTGTCGATGGTCAGCTAGAAAATCTATTTTTATTTGAGTTTGGTTTGGTGCTCATCTGCTTTGGACTGATCAACCTTTTGGAGCTACCACCAGGCAATACGGAAAAAGTGTTTGAAAAACTTGATTTTCTAAGCTTTGCTTTTTTTGCAGGTGGGCTTGCCGCGCTGGCTGTGTTTTTGGTACAAGGTAGGATTGTATGGTGGACGACACCTTGGCTGAGCTATCCACTAATCATTGCCATCGCCGCGATTGGCATCGCTTTATGGATTGAGACACACCGCAAAAATCCGATGTTACAAGTCCGCTGGATGCGTAGCCGCAATATCATCGCTTTTACGGTCACAGGCGCTGTCATGCGTATCTTGCTCTCTGAACAAAATGTCGGCGCGGCCGGCCTACTTGCCAATCTTGGTTATGCTAATGATCAACTGATAAACTTTTATGCCATTATCTTAGCCGCCAGTGTGCTGGCACTGATCACCAGTATTTTTAGCACCAATGCCATGGATTTGCGCCGACCCGTGATTTTTTCAGTGGCACTGATTGCCATCGGTGCTTGGTTGGATACAGGCGTCTCTGTAAATTCAGCCCCTACCACGTTTTATCTCAGCCAATTCCTCATTGCTTTTGCTGCTGTTTACTTTATGGGCCCAATGGTTTTTGAGGGCATGTTTCGCGCTATTGCCAACGGTCCTGCATATATTATTAGTTTTTCAGTGATTTTTGGGATCTCGCAGACGGTTGGCGGGCTAGCAGGCGCAGCTGCCATCCAAGCCTTTACTACGATTCGTACGCAAGTGCACTATGCAGATATGGTCAGCTCACTCAATTTAGGTAATCCGGCATTCAGTGCCCAAGTATCAGGTGCTCGCCTGACATTATCCAGTCAAACCACAGACACAGCACAAGCAAACGTGACTGCGATGGGGCAAGTGTTGCAAGGCGTTCAGCGTCAAGCAACTGTCGCGGCATATAGCGACTTATTCGTCCTTATGGCCAGTGTTGCCACCGGCGTTACGGTAATTTTGTTGATAAATTATTTTTATAATCGCTATCATAAGCGTAACCCACTTGCCAAAGAACTGGCGATTATTGCAAAAATGCGTGAATCGAAGTAATCGGGTTCATTGATCTGACAACATTCGCGCCATTTAAGTAGCCATTAAAATACTTTTAGTATCTGTATATTCAAAATTTAGGAACGCGTCATGAGCCAAGAAAAATCCAGTGAGCTTAACAAAACACCTCAGACGTCAGCTGGTGCTCCCGCTAAAGACACAGAATCCGATACCAACCCATCGGTTACTGCTGTAAACGCTACGCAAAATAGACCAGACACACCAGAGTTAGACACAGCTTCTGAGCCTCCAACCTCCTCACCTGTAGAGCGCTCTGTAGACAGCCATGAGCCGCCGATGCCCCCAAAAGAACCAATCGCGGATACGACGGGTTGGTCGCCTAAGAAAAAATCTTATTTAAATTTAGGACTGTTGATTTTGTTGATTGTCATTGGGGTGGCGCTGATTTTATACGCATGGAAATTACCTCCTTTTACCCCCACGGTACAGCAAACGGATAATGCCTTTGTTAAAGGTCAAACGACTATTATTAGCCCGCAAGTGTCGGGTTACGTGACCGAAGTCGCCGTGCAAGACTTTGCTAGTGTCAAAGCAGGTGATCTACTGATAAAAATAGACGATCGGACCTTCCAGCAACAGCTTGAGCAAGCGCAAGCCAATACAGAGGTTGCGGTTACCAACCGCTCCAGTAACGCGCAAGACACACAAACCAGCCAAGCGCAAATCGAAGCACGAGAAGCGGATTTATACAGCGCTAAAATCAGTGTGGACAGTGCGCGCGCAGACGTGGAGCGCTACCAAGGTTTAGATGCCATCGGTGCCGTATCAAAAGCAGAAGTCGCTCACACCAAGGCACAACTCGCTCAGGCACAAGCGAGCGTGCAACAGGCGGAAGCCAATTTACAAGCTGCTCGTGAAAACCGCGAAAAAACCAGTGGCAACCGCTCTTCTTTGGATGCAAATATCAAAAGTGCTCAAGCAGGTGTGAAGCAAGCACAGATTAACGTAGCCAATACCATCATCACAGCACCTGAATCGGGCCAATTGAGCCAAGTAAGTGTCAAAGAGGGCCAATACGTTAACGCCGGTACCCAACTGATGTATATCGTACCAAAAGGCGTCTGGATTATTGCAAATTTTAAAGAAACTCAGATAGCAAACATGGCAGTTGGTGAACCGGCCACCATTCATGTAGATGCGCTTGGCGGTGCGGCGTTCAGTGGCCATGTCAGTAATATCTCACCAGCAACCGGCAGTGAGTTTAGTGCAGGCGCAGCCAATCCTGCGACAGGTAACTATATAAAAATAGCTCAACGTATTCCGGTACGAATCGACTTAGACCCAGATCAGCCTGGGCTTGCCCGGTTGCGTCCCGGTATGTCAGTTTCAGCTGCCGTCGACACCAATGCGACAGCAAAAAATTAGCATAAAAAAGCCACTGCAAATCCAGTTACACAGGTATTTACAGTGACTGTTATCTGTCTTTAAAACCCTCTAACCGTTATGGTAGCAGGCGTTTGGTTGCCCAATTTACTACGCTCTCACTATTATTGCTGTCTTGTGTATAAACAATACGGTCGTGCATACGATTGGCACGGCCTTGCCAAAATTCTATTTTTTCAATTGTGACCTCATAGCCACCCCAAAATGTAGGGGTTGGGACTGGCGTATTCTCTGGATACTCTGCTTGTAATTCTTCAAACGTTTGTTGCATGACTTCACGATTGGCCACTTCCCCGCTTTGCGGTTGACTCACCCACGCCCCCACTTGGCTGTCATGGGGACGTTTTTGGAAATAAGCGGCAGACTTATCAGCGTCTATTTTAGTAACCTTGCCACTGATACGAATTTGACGCTCCAGCTCATGCCAAAAAAACAGCGCTTCTGCATTGGGATTTTCGGCAATATCATGCCCTTTTGCACTTTCATAATTGGTATAAAAAACAATACCCGTATCAGTGATTTCACGCAATAACACAATGCGCACACTCGGTGTATGATCCACACTGCAGGTTGCTAGACTCATGGCGTAAGGTTCTTGTACCTTCTGCTCTATTGCCTCATTCATCCATGCCTTTAAAAGCTCAAATGGCGATTCTGGTACGGACTGCTGATCCAGCACACCTTTTTCATATGACAAACGTTGATCGGTAAAATCCATGCTCATGGTAGTTCCTTCATTTAATGTGGGTATGTGACTCACTGTTAGCCTAATACCGCTTTAATATGGTCGGCTAAATCGTTCGCCAACACATCACACTCTATTTCATCATCAGACTCGACCATGACCCGAATCACAGGCTCAGTTCCTGACTGCCGAATCAATAAGCGCCCACGGCCTTCTAATGTGGCTTGCGCTTTATCAAAAGCTGTGACCAGCGCTTCATGCTCAAAAGGATCTTGCATTTGCGACAGACGCACATTGACCAACTTTTGCGGGAGCACTTCAAAACCTTCGACAAGGTCACTAAGAGCGCGACCTTGCGCCTGCATCACGGACAATACCTGTAAACCTGCGATGATAGCATCACCGGTCCGGCTTTTATCTAGACATAAAATATGCCCAGAAGGCTCGCCACCTAGTATCCAGCCGTTGGCCTCAAGCTCATGCATCACATAACGATCACCTACTTTGGCGCGAGTAAACTCAATATCAGCCGCCTTTAGTGCTAACTCTAAGCCCATATTACTCATAAGTGTGCCAACCACACCTTCTGCCTTGGTTTGGCCTTGGGTAGCAAGCAAGTATAAGATGCCATCACCATCAATTAACTTGCCAGTTTCGTCAACCATCACGATACGATCACCATCACCATCTAAGGCAATACCAACGTCTGCTTCGTATTTGAGTACAGCTTTTTGTAAACCCTCAGGATGAGTCGAACCACACTCGGCATTGATATTAATACCATCAGGCGTGTTATTAATGGCAATCACATTGGCGCCAAGCTCACGCATGACTCTTGGGGCCACGCTATAGCCTGCACCATTGGCACAATCCACCACGACTGTCAGATGGCTCAAATCATACTGGTAAGGAAAACTGCCTTTACAAAATTCGATATAGCGACCTTTTGCATCATTGATTCGATTGTTTTTACCGAGTTGTGCTGGATCAAGAATAGGCATAATCACGTCATTATCCGCCTCAGAGGCGGTCATGATGGCTTTTAACTTGTCATTGATGGAGTTTTGCATCTCATCAGACAGCTTTTTACCGTCAGCTGAAAACAGCTTAATGCCATTATCATAATAAGGATTGTGTGACGCTGAGATAACCACGCCAGCATCCGCATTAAAACTACGGGTTAAGTGTGCAATAGCCGGCGTTGGTAGGGGACCGAGCATATGAACATCGACACCAGCCGCATTGAATCCCGCTTGTAGCGCGCCTTCGATCACATAACCCGACAAGCGCGTGTCTTTACCGATGACCACACTTGGCTTGCGCGCAGGATTGCCACTACTCTCTATTAACACCTGTCCCGTCACATAGCCCAATTTTAAAATGAAATCAGGTGTAATCGGCAACTCACCAAATTTTCCGCGAATACCATCGGTGCCAAAGTAGCTCATTATCTATGTTCCTCAAGTCTAAAAGTGAAAAGCCAAACGTGTACGCAGGCGATACTATCATTATAATAATCTGTTTTTGTATTTTACAAAAAAAACAGCCAACAATAACAAAGCATTGTTGGCTGTTTGTATCTTAAAGTCATTACAGCCCTGCAATTCAGCGGTTGTTGCTATGATACAAGACTAGGACATGGTTTTTAATTCACTCGATAGTTCGGCGCTTCTTTAGTGATTTGTACATCATGAACATGCGACTCTTTCATACCGGCTGACGTCACTTTGATGAACTGCGGGTTGGTACGCATATCTTCGATGGTTGCAGAGCCAGTATAGCCCATTGATGAACGCAGACCGCCAACCAACTGATTCACAATACCAGCAACTGGGCCTTTATAAGGAACTCGACCTTCAATACCTTCTGGTACTAATTTTTCCACGCCATCTTTGGCATCTTGGAAATAACGGTCTGATGAACCATTAGAGCCTGACATTGCCCCAAGGCTGCCCATCCCGCGATACGCTTTGTAGTAACGACCTTGGAACAGTTCAACTTCGCCTGGCGCCTCTTCAGTGCCTGCCATTAACGAGCCTACCATAATGCACGACGCGCCCGCAGCAATGGCTTTTGCCATATCACCTGAATAGCGAATACCACCATCAGCAATCAACGGAATGCTGTCTTGCAGGGCACTGGCAACATTATCGATGGCTGAGATTTGTGGTACACCAATACCTGCAATGATACGAGTCGTACAGATAGAGCCTGGACCGATACCAACTTTTACAGCATCAGCACCAGCATCACGTAACGCCTTAGCCGCATCGCCAGTTGCGATGTTGCCACCGATCACTTGCACATGGGGGTAATGCTTCTTAATCCAAGACACCTTATCAATCACGCCTTTTGAATGACCGTGGGCAGTATCTACAACGATAACATCGACATCAGCGGCAATTAACGCTTCAACGCGCGCTTGCGTATCTGCACCAGTACCGACGGCTGCGCCAACACGAAGGCGACCTTGCTCATCTTTACAAGCGTTTGGATTGTTTTCAGCTTTGGCAAAGTCATTCACTGTGATCAAACCACGTAAACGGAAGTGGTCATCAATGACGATCACTTTTTCAATCCGGTGCTCATGCAGCAGTCTTTTGATATTTTCGTTACTCTCACCTTCATGTACCGTGACCAACTGATCTTTTGGCGTCATGATTTGACTGACTGGCAGTGACAGGTTGGTTTCAAAGCGCCAATCTCTGTGAGTCACAATACCCACGACGTTATCAGTCCCTCTTTCGACCACAGGAACACCTGAGATATTATTGTCTTGCGTCAACTGTAGTAAGTGACCAATCGTCATCTCTGGATGTACAGTGATCGGATCGACAACCGTACCCGCTTCAAACTTTTTGACGCGGCGTACTTGGGTGGCTTGCTTTTCGATATCCATACTCTTATGTAAGATACCCATGCCGCCTAGTTGCGCCATGGTGATGGCCATTTCAGACTCAGTCACTGTATCCATTGCCGCAGAAATTAGCGGTAGATTAAGGGTGATGTTTTTGGTCAAACGGGTAGACAGATCCGCAGTTTTTGGCAAGACTTCTGAATAGGCGGGCAACAATAAAACGTCATCAAAGGTTAAGGCTTCATCGACAATTCGCAACATACAGACCCCTAGTGGTGGTTATTTTGATGGGTGGGATTTTTGCATTAAGACAATCAACTAAGATCACCGATATAACTGTATGATCCTCAAATCTTTTTTGATAAAGACTGACAATCACAGCGCTTTAAATAATCAGCAATGAGCCAGCTAAATACCACACTCGAAAATTGCTATTGATTTATCAGTGGTAAGGACACGCCTATGTGGCATCGCCTTACACTTAATCGCTCATTTATCCCTTAAAAATAACGCCATATTATAACAAATAAGCAGACGAATCGCATGCTATATTTATCAGAGTATTTTACTGGCACCTACCTAATAACACTGAGTGACTGCTTACTCATTTTTGTCCTTTAATATGAAACGTTCGGCTGGTAAGTAAGCTTTCTGTTCATGGTACAGATAATTAAGCATCTTCTCACGTACTTGACACTCTAAGTAAAAAGCACTCATAGGCCCATCAGATGCCACGCTACCACGCAGTTTAATGGTATTTTCGCTTAGTGACACTGTGACCATCTCAGGATCAGTTGTACCATCCCATAAGTCATTTTCCTTAACCACCTCAGTAAACTTGTCTCGAATGGCCTCAATATCTGCGCCATAGTCAACGTACAAGTAGACCACACAAGTTTGATGCACCTCTGTGTGTGACCAATTTTCTACAATTTCGGTAATCAGTCGGCGCATCGGCACAATCAATCGACGCTCATCCCACGTTTTTAGCACAGCGTAGGTATAACGCAAATCCTCAATCGTCGTCCAATCACCCTCCATCATGACGGTATCACCAATGCGCACAGGCTGGGTCACCGCCACCTGCAAGCCTGCGATGATGTTACCCAATATTGGCTGCGCGGCGATACCGATGACCACACCTGCAATACCCGCCGAGGTCAATAACGTCTTGCCAAGGCCTTCCATGTTGGTAAATTCACTTAGCCCAATCCAGATACTACCGAGGATCATGACAAAAATAAAAACACGTCGAAAAATCGATACGTATGTGCGGCGTCGGCGCTCCTTGTCAAAATGTTCTTCAGACAGATTTTCAATCTGCATATTTTGATAGCGGTTGGCAAAGAAGTTGATGATACGAATGCCCAGCCACATAGTACTAAACACCAAACCAATCCAAATCAGCGGGCGAGTTGATGAGGCAACGGCATCTAAATAAGGAAATCCACCTGAGACCAAAGTAAAAACCAGCAAAAAACTGATGGTGAACGTCAAAGGCACGGTTAGCTTACTGACCAAATCTACCAGACCATTGCTACTACCAACATACGTCCTATATTTTTCGTCATCGACATAACGATTGATCAGCTTCCCCGTCACCTTACTCAACAGCCAACCAATCCCCATCGTAACGAAGAAAAATGAGAGGAGCGCCAAAAACTCCCACAAAGCGATACCAAAAAACTTAAGTTTTAGCCACACAGGCAAATAACGCTCAAACTCTGCTGGATGATACTGCTCATAAAGATTGTCGATATTGCCAACGGTCTGAGCAGAAAACACCCAAATAGGCGCGTTGTTCCCAACCCGTACCCGCTGCAAATAAATAGGCACACGGCGCTCACGATAATCCATGTAACCAAGTTGAATAGAGCGTCTGGCCGTCCCCATTACGCTACTGTTGTTACCCAGTGGCGGCTCAATCAAACCATCAGGACGATCTGGCAGCTCATCAAACACATAAAGTTTTTTTTCAGACAGTAAAAAATCAAGATGTTTCGTCAACTCAAGGGCACGAGTGCGTTGATTCTCCTTATCAATCAGATTCATATTCAGCGCATGAGCTGCCAAGCCGTATTGCTGCTTCATCACCGCTGACTGAAAAAACTCTAAAGTGGCAAGCGGTGTGGTGAGATTCGGTGGCTCAGACAAGGGTGGCAAGCCTACATTGAGCTTGTCTAATAAGTAGTAACCCTCGTGAAACTCCCCCGTCAACCCAGCATCACCTTGTAAGGTACCCGCTTGTTCGACAGCGTTTCGCTCGGTAGGATCGAACATCTCTTCTGCGACACCAGAGACGCTCACGCCTTCATCTTTAATATCATTGACTTTTTGGGTCGCGTACTCCGTGAGTGAATCGGAATTGCTTGCCGCATTGGCAGGGACACAAACCACACTCAGGACAATAACGAATAAACCTAGTAGCAATGGCAGGAGATTCCAGCACAGCGTAAAACGCTCTGGACTTCGGTAGTGGTCGCATTCAAAACCACTTGCCACAACCTGATCTCCAACAGCGCCATTTTTGAGAGTATTCATATTTTTAAAAACCACTAGTTTTAAAGGAGGTTATGTACAAAAAATCGATCTTAATATAACCTTAACTTAATGCAGTCTACAAAAAAAGCCAGCCCAAGGCTGACTTACTTTATAACGATAATTATGTGTGTTTTGTAACTTCTATCTTATGCACGGCGCCATGTTGTGCCAGCGCGGCTATCCTCAAGCTCGATACCCGCCTCTTTTAATTGCTCACGTATCTCATCCGCACGCGCAAAGTTTTTATTGGCTTTGGCCTCTGCACGCTCGATGATTAGGCTGTCGATAGCCGAATCTGTTAAATCACCATCGGCTTTGTCACCAATCACTGCTTGCAAAAACTGCTGCACTGGTTGCTGTAAAACATTCAATACCTGCGCCAACGCTTTGAGTTGCTGCGCCAATTGCCAAGCGGTATCCATCTCTTCAGCTTTAACGGCTTTATTGATATCACGCGCCAGCCCAAATAACACGCTAATCGCCGTAGAACTATTAAAATCATCATTCATGGCTTTGATAAAGTCTTGTCCCGCCGCACTGCGATAAGCATCATTTATAGATGTCTTATCAACGACTAGCGTCTGTCCTTTTTGTTGTTCAGCCAGTTTCAATGCATTATACAGCCTGCTTAGGCTATTATGCGCTTCATCCAAGGCACTATCAGAAAAATTCACTTGGCTGCGGTAATGGCTCGATAATAAGAAAAACCGTACGGTTTCTGGCAGATACTTCGCCATCACATCACGAATGGTAAAAAAGTTATCTAGTGACTTAGACATTTTTTCGCCATCGACATTGATAAAGCCGACGTGCATCCAGTTACGTGCGTACTCGCAACCAGTCGCGGCTTCAGACTGTGCTATCTCGTTTTCATGATGCGGGAATTGCAAATCATGACCACCGCCATGGATATCAAAGGTGCTTCCTAAGCACTTAGTCGACATTGCTGAGCATTCAATATGCCAACCTGGTCGCCCTTGTCCCCATGGTGACGCCCACTGCGGCTCATCAGGTTTTGCCGCTTTCCAAAGTACAAAATCAAACGGATTGCGCTTGTTATTTTCGACATCGACTCGCGAGCCTGCCTGCATATCATCAAGATTGCGCTTCGATAATTTGCCATAACCTGCAAAGTTATCGACCGCGTAATAAACATCGCCATTATCGCCTGCATACGCATAATTGCCCGTGACCAGCGTCTCAATCATTTGCTGCATCTCGTCGATATGATCGGTTGCCCGTGGCTCGGCATCTGGCATCTCACAGCCAAGTGCGCTCGCATCTTCGTGCATCGCTGCGATAAAACGCTGCGTCAGCTCCCCAATGTCTTCGCTGTTCTCGCGAGCGCGAGCGATGATTTTGTCATCAATGTCGGTAATATTACGCACATAATTAACGTCGTAACCCAACTGTTTGAGCCATCGCACTGCCATATCAAAGGCCACCATCACCCGCGCATGACCAATGTGACAATAATCGTAGACGGTCATACCGCACACATACATCCCTACCTGTCCTGCTTTGAGTGGTACAAACTGACGTTTGCCGCCAGTCATTGAATCATAAATGGCAAGCTGAGACATTGCATCGGCAAGTGGTGTGGACATAGTTAAAACGCCTTTTCATATAAATAGAGTAGATAAGATAACATTAACAATACTGGCCGCCTCTTGTTAGCAAGGAACACTGACTGCCACTGTTACGGTGTGATGATAACAATGACTGAAAAACGGCGACAATATAAAATTTAACCCATTATCTTAGCGAAAACAGCCATAAAATACTACAATGAGCGCGCAACTAACGTGATTCAATCATAAAAACAGGTAAGGATTTAGATATGGGCAACCGCTTAAGCAAAATATATACGCGCACGGGAGACGATGGCAGCACTGGCATGGCGGATGGTAGCCGAGTCAGTAAAGCCGACAGTTTGTTTAACGTCATGGGCGATATTGATGAGCTCAACTCGCACATTGGCCTAGTGCGTGCTCAACTACAAAAAAATACAGGGCAATCTATAAGCAAGGAGTTTTCGGAAGCCTTGGTCATCATTCAGCATTTATTATTTAACATCGGCGGTGAGCTTGCTATGCCAGAATATGAGGGCGTCAATGCGACTCATATTGAGTGGTTAGAAGAGCAAATTGACACAATGAATACAACCTTGCCACCGCTAAAAGATTTTATCTTACCGACAGGCTCAGTATTGGTCAGCCAACTGCACGTGGCACGTAGTGTTTGTCGCCGGGCTGAGCGCCAAGCGGTGCTACTACAACAGCAACGTCCGCAAGCGATTCGCGGTACAGCAGTGAGCTTTATCAATCGCTTGTCGGACTGGTTATTCGTCTCCGCGCGTTTTTGTACTGATCCCAAACAAGCCTCTGAAGTACTCTGGAACAGCCAAGTATTACAAAAATTTGCTGATGACAAATAGGTCTAGATGACAACAGCAGCCCATTGAAACGCTACTATAAGAGACAAAAAAAGCCCGCAACCTAAGATTGCGGGTTTTTTGCTGATTTGATACGACGCCTAATAACAGTGTTCACCTTACCGCTTAATTAATAAGTGGCGCTTTCATCTTCAATAATAACCATATCGATGCTTTCATCGTTGGGTACTGCTTTTGGTGCGGTGGCTGGGGTCGGTTTTTTGGCCGCCTCCGTAGGTGCTCTGTTATCGGTAGAGCTGTTTTGGTTGCTACTTGGATTATTGATGGTCGGCGGCGTAGCAGGCTCAGCGGGGCGAATTGGCTCAACGGGCGTTACCGTTCTAGGCTGACGAGTTGGTGCTGACTGACTCTCATTGTTTTGTGCATTTGCACGGCGCTCAGCGGCCATTTGGGCACGCTGATCATCTATCGCTGATTTAAACACAGAACCTGCCATCACATCGGCCACCACGGTAATCAATGCGGGCTGGCCAGCGATACGTGTCCGTACCTGCCCACCTTGAGTGCCCACCACATAGGTAAAGGCATCATCAACGAGCATATTGTTATTGATACGGATATTGTCTTGCGCTAAGCGTGATTGCAAGCTTGGCTGATTATTAGCGGCTTGTACTTGACTGGCTTGATACAAGTCTTCGCTTGGTAAGGTCATGCTAACGCTTGCCTGACAGGTCGTCATACCATTGTTATTGGTTGCTTGTAACACCGCCGCGTTTTGTATATCAATCATAACCCCATTTACTTTATCAGTAACAACGCCACTGGCCAGACTAATTTCTGCATCATTTGCGTAGTTGGTAGCCAGCATTTGTGCTTGCTGATTGAGCGTATTTTTTAGAGCTGTTTTGAGACGATCTTGTACCATTGGATCATCACAGCTGACGGCGGTGGCTGCCGCATTCTCCGTCACATCTGATTCCTGCTCTGTGACCTCTGCCGTCTCGGTAATGTCCTCTTGCTCTGAGCGATCACAGCCTACAAGCGCCAAACTACATACTATGCCGACTCCAGCAACTTTCTGCCACTTGCTCAAACTCTTATTTGCTACGCTCATATTTATTTTGCTCCCATTTACTGATTCGTACCGCCACTGACAGACAGTGATTGATGCTCAAACCGTCACCCGAACTGTCATAGGCTTGAAAATCACATCATTATACGGTGTTTGATTGAAATGGTCATCAGTGTAGCCCATGGATGTACAAATAACGCCATCCATTATAGGTAAAACGGGTACTTGGTTGCAAAAACATAACAAACACCTCCCTATCCTACCTATAGACGCTGCTCATTTGGCCCTATATGCTTACTGGTAAAAGCAGCTCACAGCGTGTATTGATATGATAAATTTCGAACATACGCTCTTATTAGGTCATCGCGGTGCTCGTGGTGAGGCATTAGAAAACACACTCATAGGTTTCGAGCACGCTCAACGTCTGAAGGCTCACGGCTTAACGGGGGTGGAGTTTGATGTGCAATTAAGCGCCGATGGCCACTTAGTTGTGTTTCATGATGATGACTTAGCGCGTATGTGCGGAGAGCAATCACGCCTTGATCAATTAAGTGTTGCTGAGATTCAACGTCATCGACAACTCGATCATCAAATTGCGACATTGGCTAGCATAGCGCCCGTATTAAATGGTTTTACGTATATTGAGCTTGAGATTAAAACCCATGGCCGCACTGATTACGGCAAACTCATTAGCGCACTGAGCCAAGACTTAGTTGACAGCCCATTGGCCAACTTACCTATTGTCCTAACCAGCTTTGATGTCGAGCTACACGCACGGCTACAGCGCAGCAAACTATTAAGTCATGTCCCTCGTGGCTTGTTGATTCGCACTCCTGAGACTTTGGTAATTGCGTCCAACACTGCCCTACAACTTGGTTGTGCCCAGTTGGGTATTCATTACCCTCTGCTAAGCCAGTCGGTCATAGAACGTAGCCATCGTTATGGTCTGCCAGTGAGTGCTTGGACGGTCAATGATATCGATACCATTAAGCAGCTCATCAGATGGCAAGCTGACGTCATTATCACTGATTATCCTCGTCACTTATTACTGGATTGAAAAACTTGTCTAGCCTTTTATTTACTTGAGAGGCTCTACATATCTATAGTGTTACTTACACTTTTACCCCCTGCCTGATAAG
This sequence comes from Psychrobacter sp. UBA3068, assembly GCF_002366815.1. Classification (NCBI taxonomy): domain Bacteria; kingdom Pseudomonadati; phylum Pseudomonadota; class Gammaproteobacteria; order Moraxellales; family Moraxellaceae; genus Psychrobacter; species Psychrobacter sp. UBA3068. The sequence continues at coordinate 43,403 of NZ_DFBY01000049.1, forward strand.
TCACCCGATATTTTTGTCAAAACATTCTATAATCCATACAAGTTATTGTTATTTAGCAATATTTTTATAGTGTATAAGTGTTCACTTTATTGGTTTTTTAAGGTACTATATAGGCTTAAATTAATACCGCTAGGGATATTATATGATTGCAAAAAAAGCACTTGGCTTCCCGCTTAAAGGCTTACGTTTCGCTATCAAATCTGGTGACACGCTTGTAAAAGCCGCCAGCGTTCAAGTCACACGCTTTAAAACACGTTTTGACGAGAATAAAACGAAAAGCTCACTCGATGAGCAACCTGTGGCTAAACGCAACTACGCGCACGCTGCCGGACAAGTTGACGTCTCTCCCAAAGAAGAGAGCCTTGACATGCGCGAGTTTGAATTTACGAAGGCACCCATCAACTGGATTCCAGCGACAATCTTGGTAGCCACGCCTATTGCTGCCGCTATCATTACGCCTTGGTACTTATTTACTCATGAGGTTAGCGCGCCAGTGTGGGGTGTATTTGGCGCCTTTATGGTGTGGACGGGCATCAGCATCACAGCGGGCTATCACCGCCTACTGTCGCATCGTGCGTATAAAGCGCATCCAGTGGTAAAAAACTTCTTGTTACTTGGCTCTACCTTAGCGGTGCAGGGTTCTGCATTTGACTGGGTATCTGGTCACCGTAGTCACCATCGTCATGTTGATGATCGCTTAGACGATCCTTATTCAGCGAAGCGTGGCTTTTGGTTTAGTCACATTGGTTGGATGCTACGCAATTATCCTAGTGGTAAGTTTGACTACAAAAACATCCCTGATCTGACCAAAGACAAAGTGCTACAAATTCAGCATAAGTACTATGGTTTATGGGTATTGGCAACGAACGTCGCTATGGTCGCGGCAGTTGGTTGGTTAATCGGTGACGTTTGGGGTACGTTAGTCTTAGCAGGTCTACTACGTCTGGTACTAACGCATCACTTTACTTTCTTTATTAACTCGCTATGCCACATGTTTGGTACGCGTCCTTATACCGATACCAACAGCGCCCGTGATAATTTCTTCTTAGCCATCTTTACTTGGGGTGAGGGTTATCATAACTACCATCATTTCTTCCAATATGATTATCGTAACGGCGTAAAATGGTGGCAGTATGACCCTACTAAGTGGTTGATTGCAGGCTTATCAAAGTTTGGCCTAACCACTGAGTTACGTACGGTTGATGATACGACTATTAAGCATGCCGAAGTGCAAATGCAATTCAAAAAAGCACAACAGCAGATTGAAACAGCAGCAGTGAGTGGTCTTGATCTGCCTCATGCAATGAAAAGCTTCCAAGATCGTATCAAGTTTGAATATGATGCCTTCACTCAAACTGTGGAAGAGTGGCAAGCGCTAAAAGCCAAAACCATTGAGCTAAAAAAGACAGAGTTTGCTGATCGCATACATGAGGTTGATGACAAGTTAAAGCATGACTATGCCAAGATTGAACAAAAAATACTTGAGCATAACAGCAATCTAAAAACCGCGTTTCGCTCTATTGGCCAAAATACCAAAGCCGCTTAAACGCCAACGACTTGTGAACAGTTCATATTCCGTATTGTGACGTTATCCCTCCCTCTATCCGTAACAGATAGAGGGATTTTTTTATGTCATTTATAATAGGCTATGAGCCGTGTCCTTTCACTCATTACCTTTCAAAAATATGAGGCGCAAGGAAAATGAGGGTAAGTCCTATATTTAGTAGACTAAGCAAGTTTGACCCTGCTAGTCGTATTTTTTGGGTGGGGTGTAAAACAGCTGAGCACGCCTGGTTTACAAGAGATGGACAGAGTGACACGATGCGCTACGAAGGCTGTGCTATAGTGACTTCATTAATCAATATTAGATCTCAATGGGAGCTGTGTATGCGCTATCAAAACACCTACGTTAATTTGGACACGCGCCTTTATCATGAGCAGCCACCGACACCATTGGACAATCCACGTGCAGGTCACTTCAACACACCGCTTGCACAGCAATTGGGCTGGGCAGATGACGACGAGTTAATGGCGCGCTGGGTTGATATTCTTGGTGGTCAATATGTACCTACCGCGTTTAAACCACTGGCCATGGCCTATGCTGGTCACCAATTTGGACAATGGGCGGGACAACTGGGTGACGGACGCGGCTTGTTAATGGCTCAAGTACTCGATAACAACGACCAATTGCAGGATTTGCACCTTAAAGGTATTGGTCTAACCCCCTACTCACGGATGGGGGATGGCCGCGCGGTGCTGCGTAGTACCATCCGCGAGTACTTGTGTGGACACGCGCTCACCCAGCTTGGTATTCCCTCCTCCAACGCCTTGGGGTTTGTCGTCTCCGATACGAAAGTACGCCGCGAGCGAATGGAAGCAGGCGCCGCCTTGATGCGTGTGGCTGACAGTCATATCCGCCTTGGTCATGTGGAATGGATTACCAGCTTTGCGCCAGATTTGCTCAGTGAATTTACCGACTATATGATTGATACTTACTATCCCAAGTGCCGTGATAGTAAAGCGCCAGTATTAGCGTTTTTGACCGCCGTGGTGGAACGTACGGCGCGTATGATTGCTGACTGGCAGCTGATTGGCTTCGCTCATGGCGTGATGAACACAGATAACTTATCCATCACGGGAAGTACCTTAGACTTTGGCCCCTTTGGGTTTATGGAGCGCTTTAATCCTGCTTGGATCAACAATCACTCTGACCATACAGGACGCTATGCGTATCAAAACCAGCCCGCTATCGGTCATTGGAACCTCAATATCTGGCTGCCGCACTTTATGCGTCTAGAAGAGGTTACTCGTGATGGTCTATCAGATTGCTTGGCACCTTACGAAGCGACCTTTATGCAGCACTATCAGCAAGGGCTGTGCCGCAAGCTTGGACTGCCACATGAGAAGGATAGCTTAACGTTGGCCTTTGAATGGTTGACACTGTTAGAAGACAACTTACTGGATTATACCAATAGTTTTAGGGCGCTATTGGGTCTTATAGCGCCTGATGAGCATCCTTATGAGCAGCAGCTGCTGGCAACGATGACAGCGGAGCTCGATCAAAAAGCACAAAAAGTGTGGCAAGACTGGTCAATCAGTTATTTGGCACAAATAGAGCTTGTATCTTTTGAACAAGCTATCAATGATATGAGAGCCAATAATCCTGTTTATGTCTTGCGTAACAGTATGGCACAGCGAGCGATTACTGCCGCCGAACAAGGTCAATTTGAAGAAGTAAATCGGGTGTTTAATTTACTGGCTGACCCTTATCAGGTACAAGACATCGCCACCGAGCTTGATAGTACCCCGCCTACGCCTAACGCCCCGCAAATGCCGATTAGCTGCTCGTCTTAGTAAACTGCGATAGTATTTGGAAACATTGTGAAATTAGGGTTGCTATATAGCCGTATTATTTGGCATTATCAACTAGCTAAATAATGAATATCATTTTATTATATTATTCGCAGATTTCACCGCTGTTGACTAGGCAGTGAATTGCCAATAATGCTAGAATAACGGTTTTTGTAGCATTGTTTTTTGACTTGATATTTAATCGCCGATTATTACTTCTTTTAGTGTCTTTGTACCCTTTGATTTTATCATTCGATGATTTGGATGAGGGTGAGACATTATTTTTTTATCACCATTTACTTTATTCCAATTTATTCCAACCATGGCAATTATTATGAATGACGATACCACTTTGAATACGGACACCCTTAGTACAGAAAAAGAGCAGTTTGAACAAGCTGCCTTACATTACCATGAGTTCCCACGCCCAGGTAAAATATCAGTTACCCCTATCAAGCAGCTGGCCAACCAGCGCGATTTAGCACTGGCCTACTCACCAGGTGTGGCAGTGCCTTGTCTTGAGATTGAAAGAGACCCAACACTCGCGTCTAAATATACCGCTCGTAGTAACTTGGTTGGGGTGATCACCAATGGTACTGCCGTATTGGGTTTGGGTAATATTGGCCCATTGGCGTCAAAACCCGTCATGGAAGGTAAAGGTGTCCTGTTCAAAAAATTCGCAGGTATCGACGTTTTTGACATTGAAATTGCCCAAAACGATCCAGATAAGTTCATCGAAGCCGTTGCGTCTCTTGAGCCGACTTTTGGTGGCATTAACTTAGAAGACATCAAAGCGCCAGAGTGTTTTAAAATCGAGCGTGAGCTGCGTGAACGCATGAACATTCCAGTGTTCCACGACGACCAACATGGTACCTCAATTATTGTTGCGGCGGCGATGCTCAATGCTTTATTGATTACTGGCAAAAAAATTGAAGAGATTAAAATTGTCTGTTCAGGCGCAGGTGCGGCAGCCATTTCTTGTCTAGATATTATCTGTGCGCTTGGCGTTGATAAAAACAATATCTTTGTTTCAGACTCACGCGGTATTATTAGCACCAGCCGTGAAAACCTTGATGAAACCAAACAGCGCTATGCGCGCGATACAACTGCGACGACGATTGAAGAAGTCATGGACGATGTTGATATGTTCCTAGGACTATCAATGCCAGGCACTTTGTCTGAAGATATGGTTCGCCGTATGGCAAAAGACCCTATCGTCTTTGCTTTGGCTAACCCAACCCCTGAAATCATGCCAGAGCTGGCACATGCTGTCCGTCCAGACGTTATCATGGCGACAGGTCGCTCAGACTATCCAAACCAAGTAAACAACGCCTTATGCTTCCCTTATATCTTCCGCGGTGCATTAGATGTTGGTGCAACAACGGTTAACGAAGAGATGAAAGTGGCTTGCGTAAAAGCAATCGCTGCTATGGCACACGTTGAGGCGACACCAACCACCAACGTTAGAAACATCGAAAAAATGCAAAGTTTTGGTCGCGACTACTTAATCCCAGGTCCTCTAGAGCCAAACCTAATCATCGAAATCGCTTCTGCGGTTGCTAAAGCGGCCATGGACTCAGGTGTTGCAACCTTGCCTATCGATGATCTGCAAGCGTATCGTCAGCGTTTGTCTGAGTTTGTCTATAACTCAGCGTTTGTCATGAAGCCAATCTTTGCCCGCGCCAAATCCGATCCAAAACGTATTGTTTACTGTGAAGGCGAAGACAACAATGTATTGCTTGCGGTACAAGTCGTCGTTGACGAACAGCTAGCGAAACCCATTTTGGTTGGTCGTCCTTCAGTGATTGAAGCCAATATCGAAAAACTGGGCTTGCGTCTAAAAGATGGCGTAAACATGACTGTCGTCAATCCAGATGATGACCCTCGTTATAAAGACTACTGGCAGGGTTACTACGAAAAGAACAAACGCCGCGGTGTGAGTATTGAGCTTGCCCGTCGTGATGTACGTCGTAAAACCACCTTAATTGGCTCACTGCTGGTCGATAATGGCGATGCCGATGGCATGATTTGCGGCACATTCAGTCATTATCAGCTGCACTTAGAGTACGTTCAAAGCGTTATCGATAAAAAAGCAGACGTTAATGATTTTTACGCCATGAATGCCGTACTGATGCAAGATCGTAATATCTTTATCGCTGATACTTATGTGCATGAAGATCCAACCGCCGAACAGTTGGCTGAAATGACGGTCTTGGCTGTTGACCAGTTATGTCGCTTTGGTATCACGCCACGTGTCGCGCTAGTGTCACATTCTAACTTTGGCGCTTCAAATCGTGCCAGCGCTGTCAAAATGCGTAAGGTTCACCAGTTACTGACTGATATGAATGTAGACTTTGACTTCGAAGGCGAAATGCAAGGCGATGCGGCGCTTAATGAAATTATCCGTCAAAACCATATGCCATCAAGCCCATTAAAAGGGGCGGCGAATCTGCTTATTTTACCAACGCTTGACGCCTCTAATATTGCTTTCAACTTACTTAAGACGGCAACCGGCAGTGCCTCTATTGGTCCTATCTTATTAGGTACTAGCAAGCCTGTACACATTATGACACCATCGGCTACTGCACGTGGTATCGTCAATATGACCGCTCTTGCTGTTACTGAAGCTCAGGACCTAGAAAACGAAAATTATAGTACGTCATGCGTATGATAAAATTGTGAGCGTACCATTAAGATAGGCGCTGTCATCTATTGACAGAGTCTGTCTGCTATACTAAAACCAGTCAATGCCGTTAAACAAGCATTGACTGGTTTTTTTTGATCAGTGTCCATTGGGTCAGCTCGCTCTTACTTAATAAACAGAGAATACTATGCAAATTTACCTGGTTGGTGGGGCCGTACGTGATCAACTGTTAGCGCGTCCTATTAAAGATAAAGACTTCGTTGTCGTTGGTGCCACTGTTGCAGAGATGCTTGACGCAGGGTTCCTGCAAGTGGGCGCAGATTTTCCTGTGTTTTTGCACCCTATTAGCCATGAAGAATACGCACTGGCACGCACGGAGCGCAAGCAAGGAGTTGGGTATCAAGGCTTTAGTGTGCATGCTAGTCCTGACGTCAGCCTAAAAGAGGATCTACAACGTCGTGATTTGACGATTAATGCCATGGCCATAGAAGTGATGAGTTTAACCGATGACACGCCAGTCAATGGTGAGGTGATTGATTATTATGGCGGGTTGGCAGACATAGCAAGTAAAACATTGCGCCATGTCTCAAGTGCATTTAGCGAAGATCCCCTAAGAGTGTTGCGCACCGCCCGCTTCTATAGCCGTTATTATGACTTGGGGTTTACCATCGCTGATGAAACCTTAACCTTGATGCGCCAGTTGGTTAGCTCTGGGGAACTTACGCATTTGAGTGCGGAGCGGATTTGGCAAGAGTCGAGCCGCGCAACCATGCAGCTATCGCCTCATGTGTATTGGCAGCAGCTATTTAGCATTGGCGCGCTCACAGAGTATTTTGCGCCATTGCACCATGCTTGGGACAATGACCACATACGAGAAACGGTGCAGACAGCTCTATATTTTTCTGGCCAGATGCAACTAAACTTATCACAACGTTGGGCGCTATTGATGGCTAGTCTCAACGCAGATTTATTTAATGTGAGACATGCAGACTCAAACCCTCATGTAACCACGACTGTGACAGGTATTAACGAGATAGGCACTACTGCCAAAGTACCAAAAGTCCAAACGCAATTTGCCAATTTATTCGTTCAACAGGCCAACAAACTAAGCGCCATCAACAGTCTTAGTGCTGCGGAAAAAATTGACCTCATACAAGCGTGCGGTGCTCATAAAGAACCTGAAAAGCTCTCACAACTACTCGTGACCAGCCATGCCTTACAGCTGGCCATACAGCACCGACAGATGATGATAGCGTTAGGCAGTTTTCACGCTATCAGTATGCAAGACATTGCGCCAGACCTAAAAGGCCCAGCAATTGGCGAGGCGTTACGATGCGCCAGAATTGAACATTTACAGGCACAAAACTCATATTAACAACCATTTAAAAAAACAAACTCACAATGACTGTGACTACAAAGATTGATACTGCTCGATCAGGCGAGACTGAGACAGCTGGTTTTGATAAAAAATATCTTTGATACGATCATCTTTTACTTGAAAAATCGAAAAAATCAGGTATCATTGTGCGTCTAACGTTAGGGCCCATAGCTCAGTTGGTTAGAGCAGAGGACTCATAATCCTTTGGTCGTAGGTTCAAGTCCTACTGGGCCCACCATATAAAAGCTATACCATTAAAGACTTACAAGAGATTGTAGGTCTTTTTTATTGCCTGCTATTTTTTGTCAGCTAGTAAAAAGTAATCAAATAGTAATCGATATTGAGAATTTTAAAGTAGATCAGACCAAATTTCAGACATAAAAAAGAGCCCCACCGATTAAGGCAGGGCTTATTTAGTTATAGTTAATCAAGCGTACTTACCATAAGCCTGTCTTAGTTTTTCGTCATAATTGTTCTTAGCATACGCTTTGCCATTATAACCACGCGCAAACCCAGCCCAGTCATGGCGCTGTAGCTCATCAACCAAGTTATTAACCTTGATATAACGGATCATAGCCTCTAATTGCTTGGCTTCACTTTCATACATGTCGTTGATGAATGATTGCAGGGAGGGATAACCCAGCGCCTCCCAGTGGTAACCCATAACTTGCCCGATGCCCCATGATGCAGATTGCAATGCAATATCTCGGTTGTAGCTTGTTGCAATGCGTAGCTTGTCATGCTGCTCACTAAAGCGACCGTAGCCGCCTGAGATGGGATTACAAATACGTGGATGCTTGGCCAAGATACGCAAACGCCAAGTAAACCATCTGATGGCGCCTAGCTGCTGCCAAAACTTATGACGCTCGAATAAGATAGCTGGTTCGCCAGTACTGAAAAACCCGCTGGACCGCGCCTCAACCTCAATAACTGCTTTTAGCGCTGCGTACTCGATACCAGCTTCGTTAGCAGCTTCTTTGATCTGCTGCTCTGTCAGTGTTTTACTCATATTTTCCTCCAGGCATAAAAAAGCCCCAAAATTGGGGCCATGTTTAGTGCTGATTATTATTTATCTGCAATGCGTAGCGCGTAATGCAGAGCGTTGAGTGCGAGTAGACCACGTCGGTAATGGCTTGGTTTGACATACGGTTGGACAATCTCGCTATTTTTAATAGCAATATTTGTCAGCTGACGGGCTGTTTTGATTAAATTAAATCGCATGATTTGCTCCTGTTATTTGCCAAAAATCGCAAACGCTGCGTCTTTGACCTCTTTGATGATTGCGGATAATGGTTTGCCCTGCCATAGCGCAACTGCCTGATACACGATGCCGATTGCCAACATGCCAAAAACCGCCCACACGAGCATGATTGCCCCATGTGTCATGACGCTATAATCCTGATAACCCATAATCTCTATATGCGCTGCACCGCCAAACAGCGAGATAGTGACAGCGATAGTAAACTTGATTATCACTGCCATATTGATTTTGATTTTCGCGTCCGTGCCGATGTCTCCTGATAGCATCAAACCAAAAACTGCTCCAATGACAGCAGCAAAAACTTTGGGCAGAAACACCAAAAGCTTTAATAATATAATGTCCCAGAACGGGGTGTTGTTTGGCATTGTCTCTCCTCAAATTTTTTCGATAAAAAAACCACTCGAGTGAGCGGCTAGTAACCTGCGATTGCTTTACTGTCTTGTAGCTGCTGCAATAATGACATCAAAGCGTTTTCTTGGTTTTCTGCAACTTGTACCGGTACTGATGTACCGCCAAGCGTTAAATTAACGTCGATAGTTTTTATTGACCGCGGCTGACTATCAAAACGACCATACTCTTGTGTTGTGATTTGAGCCGTTGCCGTCCTCGCTGCTTCGTAATTATCGCGCTGGCGCTCGGTTTGACGCGCTCTTTCTGCAATTTCAGCAAGATAGACCGACGCTGACTTAAAGCGATTCAGATCAGCTGGGGTCATCATCTGACCATCATCAAAACCTTGCAGCTTGCCAAAATTCAAAGCTCCGCCATTAGTACCTTGCTTAGCATACAGTTTGCGCGCCTCCTCAATGGCTGCCGCCTCCGAAAGCCCCTGAGATTTCAAAAAGTTCTCAACACCTAAACGGGTGCCGAACTGATTACCTTCGACTGGTGCTTTCTCGGTTCCATAAACCCGCAAGTTTTTCAGGGTTTCGTCACCATCGGCAACCGCCTGGGCTTCTTTGACTGCTTTAATCTTAGCTTGCAACTTATCGTAAGCAGATGATGCCTCATTTGCAGCGCGTACCATAGCATTACCTGCACCACCTGCACTGCTAGATATGCCGTCGTAAGCCGTGCTAATGTTGTTTACTGAGCGAGTGACATTATCGTTTGCCGTCTTGGCTTGCCCCATTTTTTCAAATGTGACACGGCCCTGCTCATCAACCGCAACCGTAACTCCTCGTTCGGCCGCCATGCGTTTAGTGACAGCATCAATCACACCACCATTGGCTGCAATGTTGGCTTTTGCTGTCTTCTCAAACGACTCCTCTAGCTGTTGCGCTGTAGCCTGGCCGTCTCTTTTGACGATATTGTAAGCGTCAGTGTAGGCGCCTGCGTCTTTTGCTAATTCCTCACGAGTTTTTAAACCCAATAAGCCGTAAGCCTCAGTCACGCCATTAATACCGTCCTTGAGTATGTCCGCTCGGTTTTGCACTCCCTCCAAGCCGTCCGCAAGCTCTTGGCCAGTTATCTTGCCCTCTTTGTATAACTCATTCCATTTGACAATCAGGGCTTCAATCTCAACTGTATTACCGGCCTTATCGGACATTGCAGTCAATGAGTCAACGAGTGCGCCACCTGCGTCATAACCTGCTTTTTCTAAGTCATCAAAGCCACTGACAAGTTCGTCAAGGCCAGCACTAGATTTCAGAAACTCTTTTGATAGGCCAACACCAACGGCGCCTGCCAACTCGTCAATCTGTTCTTTCGTACGGCCACTAGCGACTGTTGATCTATTGAGCTGCGTTACTATAACGTTGCCAGTTTCGTCCGCTTGTACTGCCAAGCCTTGCAATGCTGCTGCTTTCTCAAGCTCGGACGTTACTATATTGCCATTCTCTGCAAGGCTCTTGGCAGCATACCTTGCAAAGTTCGCCTCAATTTCCTTGTATCGCTCATTGGCGATATTTATGCCAGCAGCAACCTCTTGGCCTGAAATCAACCCTTGGTTGCCAAGTGCGGTTAGCGAGTTGATAATGTCATCAACGGCGCCTATAGTCTCAGTCTTTGGTATCACATCAGATAGCGAATCTGCAACGCTTTTCCCCACCGCTATACCTTTAGCAGCTACCTCCGCGAAACTCTCACCCACGCCTAGATAGGCAGCCTGTACGCCTGTCGCTGACTCAATTAAAATCTCGCCCGTCTCACTGATTGACGCCCTTAGATCCTGCTGAGCAAGATCAAGCCGCATGTCATCAGTAATTATCATATCGTTAGCAGCAATCTTGGCTTGTGCTACTTTGACATACTGTTCTTGCATGGCGTCAGCTGAGTATGAGCCAGCCGCTACCATTTCATCATAAAGCTGCTTAGCGGCATCGGCAGTTTCAGCCAGTCTGTCTTGCGCGGTTTTATTTACCGCCGCCCAAGCCTTACCAGATGATGATTCAAAATCAAGCATTTGTTGCTCAGACTTTCTGTGTAGCTCATCTGCCAACCTGTACAGCTCGGCAGCTCGCTCTGAGGTCTGACCCTTTAATGCTGCAAATCCTTCTAAGATACCACCTGTTATTTGCGATATTGATCCAAAAACACTGTTGGCTAGTATTGATATACCCTTAAAGCCGTCGCTAAGTACACCTAAAGCCAAGCTGGCACCTTGCATTAAGCGTGTGAATAAACCTATCTGCCCGCTTCCTTGTTCGATGCCAATAATGGCATTTGTCATATCTCCAAGCGCGTCATAAACATCTTTGACTGTCTTAAACATATCCACAAATGTTATTAGCAGCGAGTCGAAATGGTTTTCTAGCGTTGCGATAGTTTCTGGGTCCAGATTCTTAATGGCATTACTGATCGATTGCACACCAGCCGCTAAGCGTCCCGATTGGTTGACTGTCTCATTAATACTACCAATAAACTCAAACAGTGTGTTTTTCATCAAAATTAATGAGTTACCAAACGTCAGCGGTAGCGTGTTAAATTCTTCTTGAATGACTTGTGTCTGCGAACGCACTGCATCAATAACGACTTCTGATGTCAGTTTGCCCTCACCTGCCATCTTACGCAGCTCGCCACGAGTTACGCCAAGACCATCTGCCATTGCTTGAGCGAGTCGCGGTGACTGCTCCATGATCGAGTTAAATTCCTCACCACGTAATACGCCTGACTGCAAACCTTGCACAAGCTGAATGATAGCCGCATCTGCTGACGCTGCCGTACCGCCTGATAGCTTGATGGCTTCGTTAATTGTCTTGGTAACTGATAGTATCTCTGTCTGAGCCAAACCAAGTGATGTTGACGCTTGCGTAATACGTGCAAACAACTCACCTGTATTCTCAAAGCTTGAGTAGGTTTCATTGGCGATTTGCTTGACGCCCTCAAATCCTGAAATAAAAGCAATGCCCTCACCTGTAGCAATCTTGATTCGAGATTCAAGAAGGACAAACGCATCTGCCATTTGTACGATTTCAGCAGCACCAAAGCCAAATCCAACTGCGGCCAACATGCCTTGCAGATTGCCAAACGCACCTCTTAGGTTGTTGACGCCACCACTTAGTTTTTTGGTGCTAGCATCGGTGCGCTGTATCTGATTGTCAGCACCGCGCAGTTCTTGCTCAAGTCTTTGTATTTGTGCTTGCGCGGCTCTTGTGACTCGCTCAATCTCAGCAGCAGGGCGACCAGAGTTGTTTTGAAAGTTAGTTAGTGAGCGACTAATTTGGTCAATCTCACCGCGTATCGTATCTGGTACGCGCACGTTTGCCATGCGGTAGATAGCATTACGCGCACTATCAGCTGTGGCGCTAGCGCGGTTCATTGAACCTGACAACTCATTAGCAAGGCTTGTACTGGCTGATTTTGCCTCATTCAGCTCTTGCTGCAATCGATTAACCCTAGCAGTGGCTTGCTCGATTTGTTCGGGTGATGCGTCAGTCTGTCCGAGCCTTGTAGCTTCTAGTCTTGCGTTGACCAACTCTTGATCCAGTCGTCCGACTTGCTGCGCTGCTGCACGCATTGCCGCTTCAACCTGCTCACCTGACAAGCTCGCACCAGCCCCCATCTGCCTGAGCTGGTCAGCTGTGGCGCGTATCTCGGCAGTTAGTCGGCTAGCATCAACATTGCCTAGCTCGGTAAGCATCCTGTCAGCGCGTTCGGTATCAGTAACCATCTGATCGACATTGCGCTGCACTGACTGAGCATATTGCGTAAATTTATCACGCGCTTGATTGATGCCACTATTAAACTGCTCATTGAGCACGCGTAGCTGTACGCTAAAATCTAAATCACCTGCCATATGGCGCACCTCAAATTATGGACATAAAAAAAGCCCACCAATTAGGTGAGCTTGTTGATTTATTTGTTGTTTATTTAAAGGCGCTTGCCCTGTCAGGCTTTGGCAGCTTACCGGCTTTAATATGTCTCTCACTAATGTGATAGCGGTTTAAGCTATCACAATCAACAAAAACAACTGGCTTTTTACCTGCTGTGCTTTTGTTTTCTGACAATCCGGCATAGTGCACCACTTCATTTGGCGCTTTTCTGCCAACTAAATGCACAGCCTTATCTAGTAATTGGTTGATACGATCAAAACCATCATCGCCCCAAACCTTGTGAGATTTCGGCCACTCTTTTAGCGTCATGTAATTTATGTCTATCATAATCAAGCCTTGTTTTATTTAGTGCTCCAAACCACATTGCGAGCAGGTCTTCTTGCCACCAATTTTTTTGGTAAAAATATGCCAAATCATAGTAATCAGCAAAAACCACAGCCACAATGTACCTGTGATGATTATCAATACAAGATGCATCAGCCAACTTAGTTTTTTGGTTTCTTTGTAGTGCATTGTTCTCTTTTGACAGTTTGGGCAAAACTCCAAACTCTGCTCAACAACCTTAGCCATGTCATTACTCGCCTGTAAACGCCATTTTATCCTCATCATACCCTCTAAAATTGAACTCAGATTCAACATCGTCAGACAATCCCACGATAGGTAGATAGATGGTGGCGCTGTTAGATCGCGTGGTTTTATCGAATAATTCAGCAGATATTTGGTCATTTGCTGGCGTTAACACACCATCAACTCGCTGTAAGAAATTATAAGATGATATGCCGCCATTAAATTTAATTCTTATTTGGCAGCCCGGAGTACATTTAACCTCCTCAGGCGCAAAGATAGTGAATCTTTTTGATATCGTACCCACTGCCATTTTTCGTTTTTCCAACTCAATCCATGATCGTTGATTGAGATTTGGAAACTGAGGCACAGTGTACGTGTTTGTAGCATCTATTCTAGCGGTTAATGAAAAAACGCCCTCAGCATTACTTACGCTGCCGTACTTCCAGTTGCCGTCATCTTTAGAACCACCAGACCCTATAGTGCCGCCTGCCCCAATAGTTCCGCCATTACCATCACTTACTTGTGGTGGCAGGCTATCGTAACCCCCGCCGCACGCGCTTAGCGCCAACGTCAAACCTATCGCTACTAATGCTTTCATAGCCCATCACCAAAATAGTATTTACTCAATCTTAGTTGATTGTACTTTGTTGCGCTAGTCTTTCATAAACTCTTTCCAGCCTTTTGCGTCTGTTTGTGATACTCTCATCGCGATAGCCATGTCTTTGATGCGCTGTTGATGATCTTTAGCAAATGCTTTAGATAGCCCCCACCATTCACCAAAGCACATATCTAAGACATCGGATTCTCGGAGTCCGATTTTGTAGAATGGAAGTAAGCTGTCGAACCAAGTAAAGCCAGTTGTGCCCCCAGTTGTTTTAGGGGTGTGAAAATCTGACGCATAAAAAAATCGCCACTATGGGCGACGACCTCCTGCATCACTGTGAGCATTTCAAGCGGTTCAAGCTCTCGGTAAAAAGTGGGCGTTTGATCTGTCAATACCGATGCCAGTATGACTGTTTCGTCTGTATAGCCGCCAATCAAGGCCAATAATTCACTCTCAGGCAAGCCCTTATTTGCTTTTACGATACGCTCAAACTCAGCGACAAAGGGCGTAAATGCTCGTGTCACTTCGTTTAGGTTCTTAACCTTGACGCGCTTAACGCCAATATCTTTTTTTTGCTTTTCTAGTTTCTTCGTGTCTTGATTCCAAACGCTGTACGTCAGCTCAAAGCTGTAATCAATGTCATCTGTCTTGTCTGTCATGCTATACCTCTATTTCAACGAATGGCAGGTCAGGCGCTTCACTGACTATCTGACCATCTCTGATGAATACCTTTGATTGCAGCTCATAAGCTGCGCTTGATTGGACTACCGTATTGCCGCCACCTTGCATGGTGACGGTATAGCTTGAGCCGTTACGATCAATGACGGTTGCTAGTTGCTTAGCGCCCTGCTCAGTGACGTTTTTAAATAGCTGCCATAGGTTGCCGCTTGCCATTAGACAATCTCCTTGTCAAAGTGCCTTTCAACATCAATAGACTGGTCAATCTCTAACGCTCGATTGCTCGATAGACGACCTGTGATAGTCGTACCGCGCACCATGCCAATCCATGATTCACCATCATTAACGCCGATTAGTGTAGATGGCTTTAACACACCTATATCAGCGATTAGCGGCATTGAGATACCGATGTTACCAATATCGCCAGTATCACTGAGTATCGCTTTACCACGACTGATAGCGGCCACTTGGTCAGTCATTAAGTCGCTTGTGACCATTGGTGGCTGATAACCACCACTGGTACCAGTGCGTTTGACCAATGCACCAATACCGTTGTCGTTCTCTCCGTACAGTGTCACGCCATTGTACGCAGGCTTATTGACGCGCCCACGGCTGCGACTGGTAATTAGTGACATTGGCAAGGTCAATAATGGTGTCTGATCGCTCCATTCCCATGATGGGACCGGATAGTTAGCAAGCACATGGATTATATCCTCGCTCATATGAGCATTGATAAAGCCACCTGCTGCCTCAGCAATCCACTGCAATGAGTTGATAGGCGTCTTGTTTGAGTAGCTGTAAGTATTGGCTGGTACATTCCAACCGTTAACTCCGGCAAGCTGCCAATCAAGCGTAAATCCTGACGGTACACCGCCACGGTTAAGCTCGTCCTCTGCAATCTGTCTAGCACTCATGGCCGTGTCGTACTTAAAGCCACGCTGTGATGAATACGGACTCGCTAACAGCATTGCTCGCGACTTGCCTTTGATCGTTAAGCTACTCTCACCAAACTGGATGCTATCCTCGCAACCATCTAAGATGAATCGCCATAGATTGCCATTACAGACGAAATCAACACCTATCTGCGGCTCTCGTGCTGTATCGACTTTTGATAGCTCTGACAGTGGGACAGTCGCACTAAATGACCATGTGTAGCTGTTGCTATCAATGCCCACGCTAAAGCCTAGCAGCTTAATCTCACGCCCATCATCGGAGCGCGTTAATGACACACTGTTTGTCACAAATATAACTCCTGTTTGGGGCTGCGGCTCAGCACCGTCACTCTCTTTAGCCGTTAATATTAGATAGCCGTAAACATCAACATCAATTTCATGTATTGATAGTTTAGTGCGTGGCGATTGACTCTTTGGCGCACACAGCACAACATCAAGCGTTAACGTTGGCGCTGTTAGCTGCTCTTTAAGTATGACTGTCTGCCACAGAGGAGGCGGCAAGTAACCAACAACCCAAGACGGTAATTTTGCTGTATCAATCAGATTGCGATATTGATACCCTGCTAATTTACTCAGCTCAAAACCTTGGCTGCGAATAATCGCATCAAGATAGCTGTATTCGCCTTGCATTTTGCGCTCAGTTTGACGTGCAAGCATCGCCTCAAAGCTGTACCAGTTGCTATGGCTTGCTTTTTTAGCAGTCTCGGTTTTTAGCTGTGACTTAGTGTCTACAAAGTTTTGCGACTCGTATAACTGCTTACTATCTGTGCTAACTCGCTTCGCGCTCTCAGATAGCAGCTGCGCGTCTGTTGATAGCTTAATATTAGCCTCAAACTGAGACTGGCTATCTGTTGTTAGTAGTTTTGCCGACTCTCTATCATCTGACGCACTGACCGCTGTTAATTTATTGCTCTCAAAACCGCCTGACCTATCCATACCCTGTAATTTTGAGTGCTGAATATTACTGGATTTATCTAACATAGCGCCGCGAAATACGTTGGGGTCATAATGCCCGATAATCTCAGACTGCACATTGATGTCAGCGTACGTATCAATACTAATACCGACAACAAACGCTGTCACATTTAGGGATAGCTCAGGCTGTACTACAATCGTGCTGTCTAGCGTGACGTAGCGCGGTTCAGGTGTATTTGAGCTTAACTCAATACCGCCACCAACTGTTACCACGCCATCAAGACCGACAAAAACATCTTTGTCTATCTCGGATTGCGGGCGACACAAAACCACATCGCGTATTTGAGATGATGCGCCAAAAATATCCTCAACCAACACAATCTCGGCTGATAACGGCGGCGGTGTATAGCCGTTTGACTCACCGCCAGTTACAGATAGCGATATATCGCTACTGACAGTGATCGTGCTGTCAATCGTAATTGACATATCATCAATTGGCGCACACAGCACCACGTCAAGCTCAGACAGCGGCTCAGTTTGTTGCGGCAACACAACATCAAGTGATAAATCTGGGGCCATGTATGTCATACGTAAACCTCTTTAAAAATTAGACATACAAGGCCGCCCGCACGCCACCATAGCTGCTACCATACGCGCGCGAATAAGTGAAATAGACACGCCAGACGCCCGAGAGCGCACTGGTGGCCCAATGGCCACCCGAAACCGGGCACACATCGTCCACGCGATCGTCATAAAAACGGTCATGACCAAACAGATCTGTGCCAGACGTACTATTAACGCCAGTAGCAAGAGGAATGCCCGCGCATGAGGCTTGCCAGTCTTTGCCCGACGTTGCACTTGAGAATACTTGCTGTGTACCGTTGCCCATCTCCAAACCACGAGACGTACCTGTGAGCGCACCAATACTAGCACCCAGTGACTCATAGTTTGCTGCGATACCCGCTGCACCCCATGCGTCATTAGCTGCCGAGGCTCCGCTTGTTAGTGCGGATGCTTTAGCCGTTGTTTTTAGCGCGTAGAACGTACCTGATAGTTGTGTGACACCTAAGCAGATCTCGTACATATTGCCGTTGAGATCTGCCACGCCATTTGCTTGCCCGTTATGTGTCGTCTTAGCAAACGGTAGTGCCGAACCAGTCTTACCAGCATTACTATAGCCTGTTGCAGTGTATTTAACCGTTGCATCATTAACGTCACCCAGCACATTGTTGTTATTGCCTTTAGGGTAGTTAGCAACGCCCGTCGCGTCATACCATGCGCAGTTATCGGTGCTCGTTGCTGCTTGCGCATGAGCCATAGACAGTAGTGATAACGCTCGTTGCACAAACAATGTCGTGACAAAAAATTCTGAACCGCGCGTCTTAACCGCGTCAATAGCACCCGCGAAAGTGTTTGCAGGCGTACCTGTTAAGCCGCTATACGGATTGTTAGCACTGCTTGAGGATAATGGATTGCTATTTTTGACTGAGCTAGCAATACCGCCATTATTACTTGCTTGATATTTATCAACAAAAAATCCGTCTTTGATTTGTCCGCCATCATAAAATGCACGATGTAACGCATACCCTGCGGCATTAGCAGCCTCTACGCTATCAAAGTCATGCTTGCTCTTAACATCAAGCGAGTTTAGACCGTAATCAGTTGCGCGTGGACTATCTGCACCGCCCCAACGGTAATAAAACATAGGTATCCAACACATAACAGAACCATCACTGTGCTGATAGTTACCGTAGTTTTCATGGCCTTCTGTGGTTGTACCTTCCATCTCGCTCATGCCAAGCGGTAGCGTGGCGGTAATGCCTACCCCAAATAACGCCGTGCCCTGTATGCCGATGTTGTTAATGGTTGTGTTTGCAGCTTCAAATTGATAAGCGCCGTGCGTGATAGGCTCGCAGCCATCTGCTACATATGTAATGCCGCAGTTTATGTCGGTAATGGGGTTAAATGACCAGTTGCCTGCTGTATCAGGGGTTGATGTGCCGATATGATCGCCCGTTTCCCAGTCAAATAGTAGTACATAATCAACTGGCTCACCGTTATACTTTTTTGCCTTACCCTCAATTTTTGACATATTAAATCCTCACCTTTAGCCCAACGATGCCCACATAGCCGCCTTGGTAGATTTTATCTTTGTTGAGCACTATTTCAGCGGCAGTATAGTTAGCAATAACTGCACCAGTCGCATCAAGCAGTTTTGCCGACGTTGGCACTCCTGATGCAATAGCGATGGCCTCAGGCGGCGTTTTAAACGTCAAAACACCGCCTGTAACACTAAGTTCGACTGGGTTAGTTAACGCAAGCTCAACTGCAAGCGTTGTATCTATATAGACTGACAGCACTGAGTTTGTGCCGACATTAAGTTTGTCAGCAAGTCCTTGCAGCATCGCGTTTTTTGCATCATCACTTAATATCATTACTCACCCCTGTCTCTATCAATATTAGCGTGATAACCGATTGTAAAATCATAGTTATCTTTGCTACTGCCTTGGTGCTGCTGGATTGCATTGCCGATCCACACCGGATATTTAGCGGCAGCGGTGTTTAGCCTGACCACGTTGTTAGCCGACCAGCCGATGCCCCATGCTGCTTGCGGTATCGTAAAATACGGATAACCTGTCATCGGATTAATAGGCGCTGTTAACGTGGTGGTTGAACCTGTACCAATCTCCCCCACCGTCTCACCGATAATGCGGAATGATGTAGCACTCGTAAATACTAATGCCCAACGCTCCTCGATCGAGTCACGATTAGTCACTACGATAGGATTATTAGTCACTTGCAACTGTGACGTTGCCTTATCGCCGATTAACGTATCGCTAAAACCACCATTACCCCATGACTTTTGACTAAACACGTTATACGCACGCGCTTGCATATCACCAGCTAATAGCATTGAGCTAAAAACTGCAGCTGTGCTGTAATCATGCGTGATGGGCGTTGATAGCGTGACGCGACCTGATATATCTGTCTCAATAACCAGAGCAATATCCATAATGCGATATTTAGCAGTTAATGGCGCGGTATAAAACGACATATCAAACATGCCATTGAGCGTTAAAGTGCCTGCATCTAAATCGACATCAAGATAATCAAAGCTCACTTTTAAACCATTAGCATCGACTACGCTAACATCAGACAAACGCTCAAAGCCCAAATCAAACTTATCGTTTGGCACGTTGGTTGGTAACTGCATCGTCTTAAGCTCGGTGATCGCTATTGAGTCACCTTTGCGGACAAACGGCACACGACCATCTGTCGGTAGTCGCACTGGATCAAGTCCTATTAACTCTTTATCAAGTGGCAAGTAGCTGTAGGCAATCGCGTTATAGCGGATACTGTCAGGCTTTACATAGATTGGCTGGTTTACGTACTCAACACCCCCATCAGTATAAAAATACTCTGAGTCATACCAAGCATCTTCAGGCGTAAAAGTCACACCGCTAAGGTCCGATACTTTATGTTTGTGATAAAAATACAGAGCCACCACACCCGCTTTAAAATCAACCGTACCATGTGCAAAGCTGTGACCAGTGATATTGCCCTGCTCATCGGTGGCCAGTGACAACATTGTTCCGTCTGCAAGCTCAGCGGTGATCTGTAATGACGCTTCTTTAAGCGGGGCCACTGGCGTTCTAAATATCAAGTTAGCAAGCGGTACAGGGTCATTCTCACGCAGCATTGATTTTAGATTGACTGTGTTTTGCTGATCTATTTGCCATGTCGTTAGCTCAATGACACCAGAGTTATAGTCAATACTACCGACAACATCAGCACCGTTTTTTACCCTGCCGTTATCATCACGTAAATTAAACCCGACAACATCAACAAACACTGAGCCGCTGACTACTGGCGCCAATACATCTTGCGGTAGAGCTAGATTAAGACTGCTTACTTGTCCTGTAGTGGTGGCTGCCTCTGTCGTAGGTGCGGTTATGGATTTTGCTAAAAAATCAACGTTGCCAATTTTAAACGGCTCAGTTTTTTGTGTGATCTTAAATACTGGAGACACACCTGGTCGCGCTAATACATCAACGCCGCTAACCTGTTTTGACACTTTGACTTTAAAGCTAGCCGTACCTGCTGACTTATCAAGCGTGCTGCTTAATAGTTCGACATTCCACTTTTGCGAGGCGTTACCATTAAAGGGTTGCCAAAAAAAGTCGCTACTACGATACACTGTGTTCCCTGAGTAGAGCATTTTGTCAGAATAAGCAGGATATAAAACATTATCTATTTTTAATGAGGACCCGTTGTCGCTTAGTATGATATTGATATGACCTGCATAACCTAAATCATCTCTGCCCATCACTAAGCTAAACTCAACACCAGTAACCGATTGGTCAAAAGTAATCGTTTTTTCATAAATGCCATCGCTGATATCAGGCGAATCTTTGTACTTTGTCGTTAAAACATTAGATTCAATGATGCGCTGATAAGACAGATTAAATACCGTGTCTTTAGCCACTGTCGAATTTGGCGCAATGCTTAAACGGCCATCAATAAATGTGCCTGTTGCATCACCTGTGATTACGCCATTGCTAGCTGTCGCTGTCTTATCGGTTGCCCATGTAATAGTAATATCGCCGCTTACTTTGTCTGCAACATTAATAACGTGATAAGCAGCAGGTAACGTCTGCTCTCCATACTTAACCGTATTTAGATCAACGCCAAATGAGTAAATAATATAACTAGCAGCGTCAGGTATAGCAGCAGTGGTAAGCAATACCGTCTTGCCCTGCACCGTACCACGCCCGTTACCGTCGTCATCAATCAGATTGCCACGACCATCGTCATGTACGAGATAATTATTACCGCCTACTGTATAAGTGATTTTAAGACTGTTTGGCACTGGCTCGGCACCAAGCTCGCGCACGTAGTTATAACCTGCATTGTCATCGACCACTTGATAATCAGTCTGCGCCACGCGGGTAAACTCGCTCGCGGGTTTGTAGCTACCCGTTATTGTGTTAACGCCTGATAACCCAGTGCCGCTGTACCATACGATTTGACCGATGCCGTATTTGATTGACGCATAAGCCACACCTTGCCCGTCTACCAGCTCGCCATCACGGTCTGTCAGCTGCGTATAGTTAACATTGAGTGACAATGTGCCAACCGACACCCCGCTTGGTAAATTAAACGCTGTGTTGGTCGCAATATTGACCGACTGACTGATATTAATAACGCCATCGCCACGCGCCTGAGTGGCTATCTGATTCGCTGGGTCGCGCTGTAAAATGGGCGTCTCAACTTGGGTGCTTGGTACGACTTGGGTATAAATAGAGTTAAGGCGTACTTGGCGTGACTGCATAGCGACAACTGGTTCAGCCAATTTTGATGCGCTGTAGTATTTAGCAGCATCAGCGACACGAGCCTCACGCAAAATAGCACGTCTGCTCGTTGATGCGTTTTGATAAAACTCAGGCACGGTTAAACCATTAAACGTCTCGTTTAACGTGTCGCCAAACTCAATGGTCACCACATTACGTGTCACTGTCTCACTAGCGGTACGTTGAAACTCACGCACCACTGTATCGACTTTTAATGGTCGCAGGTACTGATAAAACTCGTCAGACTGGCCCTCGTTTTGCACAATGACCAGAGGCTGGCCGACTGCCGGCACAGCATCTTTTAAACCAAGAGATAGCTGAATTACGCGCTGACCCGCAAGCTGTGTCTCTAGCAAATGCCCTGCCCACTTGGTGCCAAAGGCTAGATAGCTCTCAATCTTGTTTTGAGCGTCCGAGCGTCTATCAGCAAATGACGTGGCTTTAAATGCAAATACGCTGATATTCGGATTGTCAGGCAGCTCCGTAAACAGTATACGAGTCGCTTGCAGTAGCTCAGCATTAGCCGTCTTAACTGCTAGAGAGACTTTACGCAGACGCACACGGCCAAGTAAGCGGTCAATGTCTGACACGTCGGGGAATAGGTTATTAGATACGCCATCTACTACAGCCTCAGCAGTGGGCAAGCCGCCGCCCTCGTCTGTGTCGTTCATGACCTCAGACTTTAAAATCTCTAAATCGTTTTGAGTAATTGCCATGTCGTCATCCGTCAAATTTTAGGCATTAAAAAAGCCCTAAAAATAGGGCTAAATAAGTAAGGAGTGCTACTCGCTCGGTATCTCTAAGAATCTAAGTGTTACGTTGTAATAATCGGTCAGTTTTGGGCTGTTCGTACCCTTGACTGGAGTTGCTTCAATTGCCTTTTGTTCTGTGTCAAACATGACTTTCACGCGCTTTACAGCATCATTGGATAGATAATCCAGCCAAAACGTCGCGCCCAGCTTGTCACGCTCAGATTTGAGCGCATTGACCGTTTCTCTTGTCAGAACCCCATGACCCGCAGGCGCTTGCATCGTGTACGGTCTGCCAGCTTTACGCTCTGACTGCTCGACGATCATTGTACCGTCTAGCGCGTACTTGGTATTTGATACGACAGCTGACCAGTCGTGCTCACCTTCTGGGTAAAGACTATCGGACAAGACAATAACCGCGCCCGTGGCTGTATTTGTCAGTTTGGTTTGTGCATTAGTACGCATAATGAGTCCTTTTTATTTGAGTAAGCCATCGCAACGCAATGACTTAATTAAATAAAAACAGGCCCATGTGATTTCACATAGGCCTATGTGGTTACAGCTTCACAATTTCATACATGGCTTCTTCGGCTTCGTCATACATCAAGTCAGCTTCAAGTTCCATCTCGCTAAAATCATCGCCAATTAAATCGTAAGCATCTGCTGGTGACAGCTTAGCGCGATATGCTGTGACGACTTGCTTATCTTTTTGACCAACTTTGTTTAGACCATTAACGCGGATGCGGTAATAATCAACATCATCTGTCATGGGTTTCATGATTGTGGCGGTGCCGTAGCTGTACGCAACTTTGATCGGTGATGCGATTGTCTGTACGTGCGTCATTTCAAGAGTGCCGTACTTCTCATCAATCGTGTAGTCAATACCTTCAACCAAGGCCAATGGTGTTGCATCTGTGCTGTCAGTAATGACAACATCGCTGACGTTCTTATGTTTCAAAAAGATAATATCGCCAATAGCGTCAACTTCGTGCTCTTCATCTGTCACTGAGCCTGTCGCAACTTCCGTGACTGTCGCCTGTAATGCTGCTTGCATGGCTTCAAGACGGCGCTCGCTGAGGGTTAAGCTAAAAGTAGCGGATTTATCCCCTTCTGACTTGTCCCAAGTTTGGTTTTTACCTGAGTGATATTCTTTTAACTCACTCTCATTCTCGACTGAGTGATTAAAGGCGGCGGCTGATGCCACGCCCACCCAAAAAGGCTTGCCCTCTACGCCGTTCTTAACAGCGGTAAAATACACTTTACCGTTACCGATAAATGCGTGTGATTGTTGTTTATCTGCCATGTTACTTATCTCCTATGGCGTAATAGTGGTTTGAAAAGTGAGTGGATATAATGCAAACGTACTAAAGTAATCAGGCCGCCCGCTGGTCGATGTGCGCTCTAGTGGGTCGTGATAGTCGTCTAGCTCATAACCTTGCACATGATTGATAACTTTACTCACAAGCTCGCCTGACGACTCCATGAGCGCCTTAACGTCTGTTTGTGCCGCTTGGTTACTCACAGCGACAACAACCGTCCATTGCTGCACGTCACGGCTGTCTATTGAGCCGTTAGCGTTAGGATTGTTGCCAGTGTTGATGACGTAGAGCGCGGGTGTGACGTTTTTATTGATATTGTTGATACTAGCGACGGTGCCAACGTGCTTAATACCCCACTCGTCAGCTTTCGCCTCCAGGTGCTCGATCAGGCCAAGACCTACTGCAAAATAATTACTCATAAGTCCACGTCCATAATTCGATTGATAATATTAAGCACTGACGCCCTATCGTTGTCATTCATTCCCATGTACGGCCTAGCGGGTATATCGCCCCACAAGTGCGGGAATATCGCCTTTTTACCGCCGTAGTGCATCATGCGAGCGTAAACAACGTTTGTACCCCACTTGACGCCATCAGGTAGCGCAATATAGGTCAATGACGCCATGAGTCGACCAGTGTCACGCAGGGTATCACCTTCGTCCTCAATAGCCCTTAATGACGGTAGCCACGGTTGGCGCTGTAGATCATGCTGATTGTAAAAACGCTCCTCAGTTTGATAGACCATCTCAGCGCCAGCCATACGGCTAAACTTTTGCATCTTTTTACTATCAAAATACAAATCGCCTAGCCGCCTGATAATCTCGTCACCACCTGATAGCTCTGCATCAAACATGACTCACCTCACTTAATGCTAGGCATCTTGGCAAAAACGTCATCACCAAAAATTTGACCAGGATAGCTACTGCCAATTGGTACGGCAGGCTTAACGTAGGTCTTTTGCTGCTCCTCAGCTGTCAATGGCTCAGCAAAAGTAACATTGGCTTTGCCTGCACCAACGTCTTGCAGCCATTTAAGCGCCTCTTTATAACGTGACTCAACCTCATCGGTTGGCTCATTCATATAGAGCAGGTGGCGAGCAATGTCAGCGCACACCAGTTTTAGATGCTCAGTCTTATTCAATGGCGTTTGATAGCGTATGGATAAGTAACTGTTCATCTTCTCTGATGCGTCACTGAGCGCGTTAGTGACTGCAAGTAACCCGTCACTGTGCATCGACTCAAGCTCAGCAATAGCCAATGCTCCAAAGCGGCTGATTAAATCGTCATGAGTCGCATACATGGCTTAGTCCTTCGGAAAGCGTGCGATTAGCTCAGCTTTTGTATCTGAGTCGTTGTACTCAATTTCCTCTTCATCGAGTAAGGCTGTTAGCTCGGCTTTGGTCAGCTTTTCTAGCTCGACCACTTCGCCACCTTCGCCAGTATCAACATCTTCGCCTTCGACGGCTTCAGCTTCTACAATAGCGCCTTTACTTAGTAAGAACTTGGCACGTTTTTCGGTCAAGCCTTCAACCACTTCACCAGTCTTAAAACGGCCTACCGATTGTTTTGCAATATACTTAGACATAATTTGCTCCAAAAAAAGCCCTGTGATTAGACAGGGCGATTAAAGTTAGTTGATATTAAAGAGTGATAAAACCAGTACCACCAGCGGCACCATTTTTATTGATGGTCACTGGCAGTGGGCTTGAATCAGCGATAAATTTATCGACAGATGGGTCATCGCTAAATACATGGTATGGCATCAATTCCATTGCTAATTTAGCAGGGTTTTTGCGATGCTTAATCATGCAATAGTAAAGCGGATTATCTAGCTCAGAGATTAACCAAAAGCCATCTTCTGGAATCATTAGCTCGCTTGTACCATCTTCTTTTTCAAACTCAGCGTCATACGTCCAAAAGTTAATACCGTCTACCGTACCGCGTAGGGTTGCAGTAGTTTCGCCACCAAAACCGCCATCAAACACACGGGTCGCATTGGTGTCTTTTGACGCTGTGAATTTGTCGTTAAATTCTTTGTTGTCTGCCATCGCGTCAAACACGCGGCTAGACATTTGAGCATCAACTGGGCGGCGCTTACCATGCTTGACCAAGTTTTTGACAATCTGGCGAATGTCTTGATACGGAGTGGCGCCTTGTTGATCCCAAGCAATAAGCGGCGTAAATGTTAAGTCAGCATGACGACCAAAGTTAACAGTCACACCCGCATTGTCATCACCTTGCACAACCACTTTGCCATACAGTAAAGCATCTCGGCACATCATAGTGACACGCGCTGCTAACGATTGGCGGATAGTCCAGTAAGACACGGCGGCGGCCATTTCCCACTCATCTTGCATGGTTGGCGGTGTACCAATAGCATTAGTCGCAATGACGCGCATATTCTGCAATAGCTTTTGCATCTTAGCGTCAATCTTGCTTAACGGCTCAACGACACATGCGGGCTTAAAGTAAGGCGCTGGAATGTAATCAACATTCAATTGCACTTTGTCTTTAATGACGCGACCTTGCGCGGTTGGCAATACAGCAGGCGCTAATGGAATGTAGGTTTTGATATCGCCTACTGGCACCTTATCTTCACCGTTTAGATAAATCGGGTTACCAAAATAGCGGTCACGGAAAAAAGTATCAACGGGTCTACTTAGATCATAAACCGCGCCAAGTTCTTCAAAAGATGCGGTATCAATTTGCACATCTTCAATGTTAAAAGTTGCCATAAGTTAAATCCCCTATTTGACTACGCTAAGCGTAATTGGTAATGAACGATTAGCGTGCGCACGGGCTGCTAACTTTTGTGTTGGTGTCAATGCAACGCCGTTTAGTTTGACTTGTGCCACATCAAACTTACCTGCTACATAGACTGGCATTTCAACGCCAGCGGCAATTTTGGCAGTTGCTTGCTCAGCGGTCACATCGGCAAGACAAATAACATGCCAATCCGCTTGTGCGCCTGTTTCAGTATTACTGTGAGTCGCTACGTTGGTGCCAGCAGCAATCACCAATAGGTCACCGCGTTTGTATGCTGTAGCAGCGGTAGGCACTACGCTATCAGTGATAGGTGCAACATCAACAGCTAACGGCTGCTCAGTTGTATAGTTGAAATCAACCATTATTTAACTCCTTGTGCTTTAGCTGCTTCAACAGCTGCTAGAATTTTACTTTCACCACCTTCACGGCCATTGGTTGCTTGCGCTTTATCCAAACCATCTGGTAGCTCAGGCGCTTTCTTTTCGACTGGTTTTGCCATAAATTCAGCGACAGCAAACTGTGCATCGTCCATCGCTTTAAACGCAGTAACTTGCTCGTCGGTAAACTCACGACCAGTATCAGCAGCTAGCTTATCAATGGCAGCTTGGCGTGTTGATTCTTGCGTCTTTGCTAGTGCGTCCTTAGCTGCCTGCGCCTCAGCCTTAGCATCAGCAATCTTTTGATCAGATGCAGCTTTATCAGACACTGCCTGTTCCTCTAGCTGCTTAATTTTGGCTTGCGCCTTCTCTAACTCGTTCAAGTCGTACTCCTCGGGGTTATTGTTGCTCTGTTTGGCTTGGCTTGATGTTGATACGCTGTCTGCTATCTCATCAATCAAACCTAATTCTTTTGCGCGTGTCGCATCGAAACACCGACCTTCAAGCGATGCAATCGTGTCAGCGTTCAAACTGCGATAGCTTGCTACGTGCTCAAAAAACTCTTGAGCATTAGCATCTACACCAGACTGTATTTCTGCCAATTGCTCGTCGGTCAGTGGCTCATCATCACCAAACACGGCTTTCCACTTCCCGCTACGGATATTAGTCACCGTGATACCTATTTGCTTTAGGCGGCTTACTTGCTCAGTGTGCTTGACTATCGTGCCGATGCTACCTATACCTGCAAACTGTGCCGCTACGATACGGTCAGTCATTACAGCTATGCGATAGGCAGCTGAGTAGGCATTACCACTAACAAACGTCTGAATAGACTTTGTATTGTCCGCTATCGCTTCATCAACTAGATGCTGACCTTTGACGTATCCACCAACGCTATCAATGTCTAAGACAATGCTAGTCACTGTGTAATCGTCATTGGCTTGCTGAATGTAATTCGCTAAGTTTGCATAGCCTGTTACACCCCATGAGCGATAATCACTTGAGGTTTCAGGTACTAGCAGACCGCGAACATCGATAGTCGCTACGCCATTCTCAACCGTATAAGCTGCTTCACTACCATCATCGCTATGACGTGATAGCGCTTTGAAGTCGATAGATGCGAGCTCACCGTTTAGATCGTGGCAAGCCATGAGCGCATGACTGTTGATGTCGCGCTTAATCTTTGCTTGTAAGTTCATATTTCACCCATTAAAAAAGCCTTATCATTTCTGATAAGGCTACTGTTTTATACGTCTATCAGGCTAAACTCATTTTTTCTAAAATTTAATGTAATATTTCTCCAAAACAAAAAAACCTCATCAAATGATGAGGTTCTTTATTCATAAAATTGAGAAAAAATAGTTAAGTTAGAGTGTCATTTTTTATCTGTCAATAAAAAGTCTTCTGAATACTCAGCATCAAATAAAGAGATAGTTTCAATTTCATCAATGCGAATCACTAATTTAAAGTCCTGCATCTTTTTCCAGTCTATCTTGAACTCTGAACCATCCCAATCAATAAACTTATTTTTCTCGTACACAGGCATATACTCACAGTTAAGCTTCATATCTAACGTATCTTTATCACGATAACCGCTAAAGAAAGGAATTATTAAAATATTTCCTAAATCAGTATTTTCAAATTGCTCCCCGAGTACCATGCCGACATAAACTTTGCGAGATTTCATAGACACTTTAACAGATGAATTCGATTGAAGAGACTGGATGACAACATTAAGAATGCCATCCAAACTCTTTAATAAGTCATATTTATCCTTTGAAAAATCAATTTGAATTCTTGCTTCGCAGATTACCCATGATATACAAGCTGTAGCAATTGTCATCACTACATAGTGAAGGATGTCTTTTTCACCTTCAACTAAAAGTAAAAGGTTTTCTCGAAACCTTTTACTTAGATTAACAGTAATATCAAGGTAAGATAATATAGTAACTTCTAATGTTAAAATAATTAAAAGTACGACTAACGTACAGAATGAAAAAATTAAAATCCCTAATAATATAGAGATGATTCCATGTTGAGCTAAATATACATAGGATTCCCATCCCACACTGCGCTTGAGGATATTTTTCTGATAAGGTACTGAAGAAGCATATCGGTATCCTAAAACTAGAACAAACATGATTAAAAGCAGACCCATATAATATTATGCCTTTTGTGAGTCTAATTTAATCTTACTCAAAGCACGGATCTGATTTTGAACACCTGTACGTACCTCAGGATTGTCATAATTTAACCATACGTTACCTTGATCATCCATAACTAATCGTTCGTTTTCACTAACGACTTTTTTTGGTCTATCAAAAGTCAATACTCTCATTAAAAATCCACTGCGGCTGTTAGTATTCATGGTAACAAACTCCTTTAGTGGCTAGGTTTGGGTTTAAAATATCATAATTATTAATATATATTACTCACATATCTCACCGGTATCAATCTATAAGCTACATAAGGCTAATATTAACTATAATAAACTTATAGAAGTTTACAGTTATTGTTTAAATAGCATAATTAACTTTAACTCTCTTCCTCAATCAATGCATGAGCCTCATCAATCATCAAAGCAAGCTCAGGCACTGGCTGCGCTAACATCACTGTGATAGCCGCTTCAATGCGCTGTCTTGCTGCTAATATCGCGCCTGACTGCTGATAGTACGTAATAGCAAGCTCGGCTATCTTGTCATTGACTAGTTTGTTCATGTTGCCCGTGTACTGAGCCGGTGTACCGCCAATCCAACCTTCATCGTTCGGCACATTGGGCAAATCATCATCGGCGGTTATGCCTTTTGCTTGAGCTTGAGACTCAGTTAAGGACCGCATAATGCAGCGACAACGATACCCATCAGGCGCATAATGTTTCTGCCAAAATGGGTCGTCAATATGTCTGATCACGCCATCTAGCACCTTATGAGCTGGGCGTTGTCTAATATCATTGATACCGTCACGCATCAGGTATGGGCGTTCATCTTTATTTTGCTGTTGCTGATACCATCGACCACGGCCATAAGCACCTTGAATGTTGGTTCTAAAGATATTGTCTAGCCGATGCCTTGGTAGGTTAATATCAATATCACCTTTTTTTACAGCGTTTTGAAAGTCTGCGAATGTACCGCCACTGTCGAGTTGGTCATTGACCAAGCCCATGACATGCTTAATCTGCTCAGTCTGCCCTAGCCCTGCGATAGATACCGCTTGCTGACGCTGTATGGGCGTCATCACGTTGTAGTATTCATCAGGCAAAACCACGTTACGGTTTAAAGCGTAAGCAATAGCTTCGATAAACTTTACGTCAAATGCTGCTGTTGTCGTTGCCATTGGTTACTCACTTTATTTTGGACAATAAAAAAGCTCATCCATTAGAATGAGCTTTCAATTTTTTGTATTAATGCAATGTGCTGAGTATTTTAGAAAAAATTAGTGGTCAGAGCGCTCAATATGCTAATTAGGATAGTAATACTCATCTGTGTAGAAGGCATTTGATGACTTATAAAGTGATTCTACCAAGCGATAAATAATATTAATATCGGTAAGATACTGATACCCCTTGGTCTTACCATATTCAAAAATATACCTAACTTGCATAAAAGTATTTGAGTAATCAGACAAATCTGCTAGTAAACTCCTTCCTGTATCAATGGTATAACGTCCCGTCAAATAGTCATACAAGTCTTTATCATGCTCCAAGTAAGACTTTAATAACTTTCCTAAATCGTGACGCGCCCACTTTTTCGACGAATGAACTTCTTTATCAATTAAAAATTTTATAGGCCTATCACCCGCTTCCTTTTCAGCTTTTGTCTGAACCATCTCTTCGTACTTTTCATCCACATCAGGATGAAAGCCCTTTAAAAACAACTCAGCTGAGAGAGCCAACAGAGTTAGCATAGGATAAGGAGTATCCGTAGGTCTATCGTCGTCTAACTCATATAGACGTTGTGCTGTAAGAAAATAAGCAGTTGCATGGGATAAAATCGTAGTATCTAACGCTGGAACAACAACATTAGGAGTAACACTGGTATCAGTATAGCCAAGATAACGTTCTTCCAGCTTTTTCTGTAATGCTACTAAATCCATAAAACCGCCTTAGAGTCAAATAAGCTAGGAACAAAGGTTTAATAAAAACAACCCAATGCAAAGCCAATATAACAGGCACTATGGCAACAATGAAGCAAAATTTAGCTAGATTAGAGATATCAAGATAACTACAGTATTAGTAGTTACACCTCACTCGATTCATCAGCAAAACCATGTAAATCAGCGACCGCTAACGAGGTATTAACCAACTGAGTAAACTCGCTATCAGCCAATCCCTCACCGCATAGGTTAAATAGCGACTCACGTAAGCTGTCAGCGTCCGTAGCGTTGCTTATAGCTGATAGTACTGCATTAGAATCAAAAGGCTGTACGCTTAATTCAAGCGCATCATCTGCGACTTGTTCAAGCTCTTGCTGTTCATCAGTAAACTCACTATCACTGTCAGCTGCTTTAAATGGCAGCCATGTTTTGCTAGCCATTGACGTATAGCGATTGGCTTGTGCTGACGTTGGCAATTTAATAGCGCCTTGTCCATCACCGTAATCCATGTGCGAGATATGCTGCTCGTTATAGCCATGCTCGTCTACAAAATAAGACTTGGTGAAGCGAACACCCATCTCATGCGCTTTTTTATCTGCGTCTAACTGCTCTTGGTTGATGAACTTCTTAGCCACCCACTTAAACTCAGGCGCTTCAAACCCATTAGCGGTACAGATAACATCAATGAACCGTTGAACGGCTTTAAGAGCGTGCTTACGGTCGCCGCTAAAGATAATCTCTTGCTGCTCTTGATGTATCTTGCCTTGGCCATATGTGCCGCCATTGTCAGTGCCGCTTGTGAGCGTTTGGCCAAGCAAGTAGGTTGTAATACTTTGCTTAACAACATTGTCGTAGCTCACAAACGCCTTGCCATCACTGGTAGCTGTGACTGGTGTTACATCCTCATCAATGCCGATAGTGACGACGCCTGAGTTGTGGGCCGCCAGTATTGCATCTGCAAATTTCTGCGCGTCATCCTCAGTTGTTGCGTCAGTCTTACCGATAAGCAATGGAGAACCGAAACGCTCCAAGAACTTAGACCAAAAACGCCAGCCGTTGGTTTTAAAATAATGCAGCCAGTAAACACGGCTTAGTATCGACTTGCCTTTGGGGTTTAGATACGTTGGCTTATGCTGCTGGTACAGATAGCGATAATAAAAGTCCTTTTGATCACTAATCATGACCGGCTGACTACCATCGTTCGGGAACCATTGTAGTGCACCGCCAGCTAATGGCTCAAACCACTGGATAGGCTTAGACATCATTGAAGTAACTGCATTACGTCCCTTATCATCCTTACCCCATAACTGCTCAATGACATCATAGCCGTACCACTTGCTAAGCGATGAGCCTTGCAAGATCGTTCCAAGATGCAGGTCTAGTTGCTCATAGATAAATTCAGCAACATTGCCCTCACTCGGTGTAATCGTATAAGCAGCATTACTCAGCTCTTCTTCACGTATATCAATCGCTTGATCGATATCAGGATCCGTCAGTAATGTCTTTAGTGCGTGACGGCTGATACCCGCTTTCTTAAGTATCTCGTCAGTGTCAGTACGGATCAGGTGACGGTAGAAGGTCTTGCCTCTTAAGTCTGTCACCTGCTCTTGACTTAACGCCTTACCTGCTGTGACACGGTAACGCGGCTTTTCAGTTATATCATTCATCTATACGTCCGTTTGCCAGCAGTGGCTCTGTATCGTTTAGTATTAGCACCACGCTTCATAGTGCGCTCGTGTGCATATCTGAGTGAGTCAATCAAATGGTTATGCTTATCGATAATTTCAGGCAATATCTCGCCGCTTAATCGGTCCGTTTTGTAGCTGTACAATCGGAACTCTTTTGCGGTTGCCGTGCACCTTGGGTGAATGACGATCTGCTTATAGCCTTTTAGGTGAGCAATGCCATCCTCAACACTACCCTTACCTTTAACGCATGCCTTAATTTTTGGTATGCCGTTACGCTTTAGGTAGCTGATTGATTCAGGTCGAGCGTTATCAGCTATCACCTCGTAGTTTTCAATGCCTGGTATATTATCTTTCAGGTAGTCTGGTGTGTCGTCAATCTCAAGGCCAACCTTGCACGCCTCATACTCAATATAAAGTATGTTGTCACTGACCCATGAGTTTGTCGCGCCTGTTGGATCCGTAGAAAAACCAAAATCCAAACCGTTATATGGACCGTTCCATGTTGGGTGTCTTTCAAACTCTCTAACAACAAACTTACCGTTAAATATCTGGGCGTCCGAAGCTTCGAGATAAGCACCTTCCCAAATCCAACAATAGGTCGCATCGTCAAGGTTAGCTTGATCACTTAAGCGTTCTTGCTCAAGCACATCAGGGAAGAATGGGTTATCGTCATAATTCATCTCAACGATGAATTTATGCTCAACCTGTCTGAAGCGCTTGTCTGTTGCACTATCCTTATTTTCAGGATTCCATGTTATCCAAACCTCTGAGTCATCTTCACGTACTGTTGGTAATAGCTTGCGCCATGCAGCCTCACTGACGTTCTCAGCTTCATCCACCCAAGCGAGTAGTATGCGTGACTTACCTTTGATGCTGTCCAAGTTATGACGTAGGCCAGTAAAGGCATAAGCAACACGCCTATTTTTAGTGCGAACGTATTTCTCGCCAATCTCATAGTAATCATTAAGCCAATCTACTGATCGTATTGCTTGCTTAATTTCTTCAAGTGAAGATTCTTCAAGTGAGTTCATATACTCACGGCCGCATAGGATTATGCCGCTAGCGCCTGCTTCGGCCAGTCGATAACCCTCTACGGCTGTCATCAATGCGAATGTACGTGTCTTAGCACTACCACGGCCACCATAAGCGCCTTTATAGCGAGACTTGGACTCAAAGACTGGTATAAGCTTGTCAGGTATGACTACATCGGCGTAAATTTCATCATTTAATAGCTCGCCCATTTTCATCTACCTTTGGTGCCACCAGTCTAATTACTGTCGGCTTGGTCGCCATTGATCCATCACTAGACGTGTTATCAACTTTCTGCTTATTCGTAAACACTTCGCCCACGTCCTTAGCTGCTTGCTCAAGTAAGCTTGCCGCCAATGGCCTGTTCTTTGATTTCTCAGCATCACGCGCCATACGGTCAAGCATGTTTAAGCGATATGCTTTATTGGCAATCGGTATTGCTTGGATGTCATTGTTAAAGTCATCGCGGAATTGCTTGAATAGGTCCTTCCATTTCTGAGACAAATTAACTGCAGCTGCTTTGCCAGGGTCGTAGTTCGATACCTGCTGTCTTGTAACTTTCAGCCCGTCAAATTCTTGATTGACAGCTTCCACTACTTCGGATGGGGTCATATAGGTAGCAAGCCCTTGTACAATAAAGGCCTTAACCTTATTGTTAAGGGTCGCCATAAATGCTCTCTCGTATCGCTAAGTAAAGGTAATTAGTATTTTATTTGCGGCTCACAATCTTGCAGCTCAGCCATGCGCCTGACTGCTTCATCACCGCCATATCGTCTGACGACTCCAAAGAACTCCTCAACATCGTGAGCTATCAATTCGAGCTGTGGTCTGCCGTCTGCTTTGAATGAGGGGTCACCAAACATATCTGGTTTATGTCTCATGTGATAAATCTCATGCTCAACCAGTGCGGCAAACTCAGCGTCTGTACAATCACGGCAATAATTAGAATCAAGCGTGACCAAGTATTCAGGCACATCACCCAATGTATCTTCAAACCACATTTCCTGACGCATCTTCTTCCAACCACCCGCCATCATCATGACCTTTTCGCACTGGCCTAATATCTGCTTACCAGCTTTGATGTATTCACTTTGGGCCCACATAAACGCTATTTCAGTTACTGAGTATTCCATCAAATGTCTATGGTCTTCGTTAAACCACTCATGGTCGGGGTTGAGTATCGTGGCGTGTAGCCATTCATATATTTCAGGGGCTGCCATTAGTGGGCGTAGATCGTTGGTTGGTGGCATTGGTCTTTTCAACATGCTCACCTCCAATCAGCGTGCATAAAATAAAGCAAACCCGCCATCTTGACGGGTTTATATAAGCTTGGGGCGGGAATAAGCCGCTTCATATTTCCAAGCTTGAGGTCAACGTGATTGCTTGAATTTAGGCGCGTGTCAAAGCCTGTGCTTCTCTACATGTAAACCTCTGCAATTGGCGACAGCGTGTCTCACTGCCAGTCTTAATTAATCCGCCCGCTCTGGCTTGGGTGCTTGCTCCCTCGTTAAAGGCTCACCGCAGATATAAAAAATGCCCTGCACAATCAAGTGAGGGCAAACTGGTTAATAAAATATGGTGCGCCTAGCAGGGTTTGAACCTGCGACCAAAGAATTATGAGTTCTCTGCTCTAACCGCTGAGCTATAGGCACTTAATTATTACAAAACTCAATCTTATCCACAAAATCTTGAGCGCCTTCCACGCCTCTATTAGCTCTGTCTCGTAGAAACTGTAGCCAATAAGCTTTGGCGCACGACTCTGTGACCTCATGATAATAATCATAGGCTTTTTGATTGGTTAGTTCGCACATAGCATCCCTGCTAAATTTTGGACGTAAAAAAGCCCGATATCGGATATCCGGCATCGGGCAAATCATAGGCAATAAAAAAGGCGGTTAGTATTAACTAAACGCCTGAATCGGGTTGGCTTCACTTACAATCGCCAGTGTGAGAAATAGTACTCTAACGGCTGTCATGTTGTCAATAGCTGCTTACTATTACCCTATTTACCCTTAAATTCACTCTAATCAAACTGACTTGGGTCTTCTAAGAACTCATTAACTACTCTGCGAAACTCAATAGGGTTAGTAATAAAAGGAATAGGAGTTCTAATGCCACCAGTACCAGAAACTATTACTGTGCCATAATTAAAG
Source organism: Psychrobacter sp. UBA3068 (assembly GCF_002366815.1). Classification (NCBI taxonomy): domain Bacteria; kingdom Pseudomonadati; phylum Pseudomonadota; class Gammaproteobacteria; order Moraxellales; family Moraxellaceae; genus Psychrobacter; species Psychrobacter sp. UBA3068. Next base: position 79,551 of record NZ_DFBY01000049.1, read on the forward strand.
ATCCGCCCCATAATCCCTTGATTGATAATCAAGCCTTCTACTTTTTCCAAACGCAGCTCAACAGTATCTCTTCTAATAAAACCTGTCTTCGCAATAACTCGCTTATTTGTCAAAGCTAGTTCAGTTGTCATTACACGCACCACTGCAATAACAAAAAATACTATTCCAATTAAAAACGATATAGTTAACACCCCCAGTGTAATCATTGCCCACTGGGACCACCATGACACCTTAGCATTTTTAATAACTCGTTCGTTAGTTGTTAGATTACTATCAATATAGTTGGCCATTATCTTTATACCGTAAATAAATAGAAACAATAGTAACTTAATAGATACATTAATAGCAAACAGAAGTAGGAATATTTAGCTTCAATTTAATCTTTTACGATAATCGCTGATGTCTTGCTCTATCATTACTACCAAAGCTTCAATATCAGCCAAAATACCCTCTTGGTATTTTAGCCACAATTTGCTATAACTGCTGGCTGGCACGTTGATACCACTGAATAATAATCGTCCCTCAACCGTATACAATCCCCACAAATCGTATAGCTCAAAATGCAACGTCATGCGTGCTACAAGCTTCGCTAACTCCTCCAAGGTGTGATAGCTGCCTTTCGGTGCTTGTCTCTTATCCTCAGCGCATCTAGCTATCATTCGAGCTGCTAAATAGTTAACTATCACATCAAATGACGCTGAACGATCCCACAACTCGTTATCCCCCCAAACCAGTAAAGACGCCAACGCTTTAGCGTGACGACTCTCAATCAATCCAATAGCGGCCGCCTTGTCTTCCCAATTAACCTCAGGAGGCAATCCACCGCTACCAATATCAAACTTAACCGTTTTAGCGCCCATACCCTGCTTTAACCAATCGCCATGCTGCAATTCTAAGCGTGGGCTGGTAGCAAATCGTTGACTCAATATTTTATTCACTCGCCTTGCTCCTCAATAATTTTGTTTAGTGCATCTCTAAACGCGACAAGTCTATTTCTTGGTATGGAAATCCCATGCTCATAAGGCGACTTATCATCTCTAACAAAAATCTCATCATCGTCTTTGTACGAATGAAAATTAAAATCATCAAAATTCACATCGATATCTACTAATGGCTTAAGCATTGCTCACCTCCAATGTAAACTGCTCTAAAAACTCATATTTGAATAACGGCTTGATAAATCCATCCTGCTGGTAATACACGTAGTGATCATCAACTCGCAATACTAAGACACGCTGTCCAGTCTCATTATTGATATAGATTTGGTCTTTGCTAATCATGGCTGCACCTATACTTTTCTATACGTTAAAAGTCTCGAACATCCCAACCACCGCCGTTCCTTTTCGTCTGCTTCATGACCGCTAAAAACTTAAACGGGAACTTGTCAGCAGCAACTTTAATCTTCACTAACGCGTCGTCAGTCCACTGCCCTTTCACTTCGTGTATTTCCAATTGGCCATCTGAGCGCATGACCAAGAAGTCTGGCTTATAAAACGTGTTGTCTGCTAGCCGTAGGTTGATGTTGTCAAAAGAGTAATAAGCGATCTCACCTGCTCGTTTTAGCAGCTCCAAATGCTGTGCGTAGGCCTTCTCAGTACCATTCATTTGTCCTGACTTCATTCGCCCTAATGCTTGTATGCTTTTTCTCATCACTTACCATCCTTTAAATTAATATCGCCATATTCATGCTTAAACGCTGTTCCGTCGCTATTCCACTTCACATATTCATCGTGGTACGGATCCCCATCAACTACTCTCAACCTGCCTGAATATCCTCGATATACGTTATCTTTAGGGTGGTAGGCAGTTTGCAGACCTGCGACTGAGTGGCCTTTGGTGGTTTTCATGCTTAGTACCTATTCGCTAAGTTTTCGTAATTGACTTCAACTACCGTTCTCACCTCGATAACTTCTTCGCAGTCTTGACACTCGACCTCAAATTCATCACCGTCACAACCGCCGTTCTCCAACCAATCGGCAGTGTCTTGAACCGCACCACACGCGTTACACTTAAAATCATTCATGCGCTCAATCTCCGTAATTCTGCCAATTTATCTATCGCACGCTTTTTAACCTCTTCGTTCCAGTTAGATTCAGCGTCGTTAGGATCGTCAAACGGCTCCACAACCACCTCCTCCCCATCAATCGATACAGTTCCTGACAGCTTTCCGTATCGACAGCTCAACGTGTGCATATAAACCTTGCTCATACCGCCTCCTGCATCTGATTTAACAGCCTGTCGTAGGTCTCATCTTGCATTTCACCAGGCATGTGCTGCTGGCTGATATGATCATAAGTCTGCTGGACACTCATACCGGGCAACGGCTCTTTCCATAAACCGTTTACCATGACCGATGTACTGGGGTTTGGCTTAGCTTGAGTTGCTGGTTTGCTGTGACTAGGGTGATAGACGGCTGGCAGATCACTGTCATGGCCTTCTGATTTGCTAGCAGTGGTACCACTCCAATCTTCATTGTCGATGTTGAATCTAGCTGGCTGTGACTGAGCTTTAATTTTCTGCTGACGTATGTAATCGCGCTTGATCCAATCCGTGAGCACATCCTTGCGTCTGCCCTCAGTCCTGATGTATGAACCCTTTTGCTCTTCCTCAGCGTAGTAGTTTTTGAATTTTTTCAATTGATAATCGTAGTCTGCTTGACTGATGGCTGGTACTGGTGGTGCTCCTAGCATGAGCATGGCATTAATTTCAGTAAGCTCTGGATGAACCCAATCTGCAATCGAATCAATCACTGAAAAATCACTCGCGCTATTATTATTACTATTCTTTGGTTCTTGGTTTATGGTTATTGGTTCTTGGTTAGGGTTATTTTGGCTTTTATTTGGCAACCCATTAGAAACCGACTGGGTTTTTTCTGGGTCATTCTTACGAGGTCTGCCCCCTTTTTTGCCGTTTTCACGGTTTTTCTGAGCATTACCATGGTATTTAGTGATCTCACAATCTATGCGTTTGTGCCTAAAACCGTCATCACACTCATAAAAGAAGTCATCTAAGACGTTTTTAAGCATAGTTTCGTGTTCTGGGTTATCCAACATTAAGCGACGCATAACCCAATGGGTTTTTTTAGGTATTGGTTTTTCGTCCATGTAATAGAGGTCTATTAGCATGCGGTAGATGTAATGCTCCATCGGTTTTAAGTGTTGAGTATCTTTACGATAGTCTTTGATGTTAAAGCTGTAATAGTGCATTACACGGCCTCCAATTCTCTTGAACGTTCTTGCTGTAGTAGTTTGGCTATCTGAGTGACCCCTGAAGGCGTGAACCTAACCTTGGGCGCTGTACGGTCACGACCATCGCCACCAATGAAGCAGGATAGCTTCTGTGTGACAAATCCTTGGTCAATACGGTGCGAATAAGCATTAAGGGCACCTGAGTGGTCGCGGTACATAAAACGTGCACTTGCTGGCTTATTTGGATTGGTGCACCAGGCTACAAATTCATTTTGACCCATGCCTACCGCCTTTGCAGTTTCACGAATACCAGTTGAGCCTTTAGCGTGACTAATGGCATCTAATGCAGCTGCTTTTGGCTGTAATTGCTTGATTTCAGCATTGGCGCGCTCTTTTGCTTCCTCACTCGTTACTAATGCTTTTAACGCTGATAAGTAGTCTTGTGGCAGTGCTACGACTGGCTGTGCTGCTTGCTGTTCTAATTCAGCCCAACGACGGTTGATACGAATACGAATGTCAGCGCGGTAGCCTGTGATTAGATCTATCGTTTGTTCTTTGCTTAATAAATACTGACGATAGCTTTGACCGTTATCAGCGACATAATCTGACTGCTCAACTTTGAGCAGTGCCATTTGCGCATAACTTTCGTTCAGACTGTCAATATCACGGCAAACATTGCGATGGTCTTTATCGCAATGCTCAGCTATTTCACGGCTGCTCATTGTCTTTATGTTTTGCGTTAAAATACTCATGTGCTATACTCCAATTTCTAACTATTAGCTTTGGTGGTTAGTAGATAAACCCTGATCAGCTCGAACTGGTCAGGGTTTTTTATTGCTCGTTTAACTCGTAGCGAATTACTCTTTGATTTCCCCCCTTTATACTGCTCACCGTATAACCCACCTCGCGTATCTGCGACATGATATTGCTCAAATACGATTGCGACATATCAAAATCGCCTACGTCATAAAAACCATCTTCTTTAATCTGCTCTAAAATCTGCTGGCCTTTCTCCGTTGGCATTTCGCTGGTTGTTTGAGGTCTGCCAACGTTGCGTTTTACGACCCTTGCACAGCTTGTCACGTTGCTTGCTCTGCCTAACGAGTCAGCTATTCCTTTTGGTCGCCTCCACACGATTGGGTTTGCTTCATTGCAAGGCTTAAAACCCATCATCATTAAGATTGCTCGTACTGATGACTTGTTTCGTATGTCATCAAACTCTCTATGTTTAACCACCCCATCAATTGTTTTTTGCACCACTATTGATTCAATCTTGCTGTAGAGCGGGTTGTTTATTTTCTTGCTATACATACCTACCTCGCAAAATGGATCAGTGTGTAAACGACAATGGCCGCGCAGACGATCACAAAAACAACTTGTTTGATGCTGTGCCAAAATTGCAGGTTGTTATCACGCTTGCGCTGCTTTTCTTCTTCAATTGTTTTCATGTTTTGCGCCTTAAGATTGTCCCGCTTGGTCTGTTCGATATCTTGTGCCAGTGATAAGTGAGCCTGACGCTCGTTAAATAACTCCGCGCTGTTCGAGTGCATCGAATACTCCCAATTGTCCGTAGTGTTCGTTGTACTGAGCTTTTAGCGTGGCAATGGTTGCATCGGTAAACATCAAAGCTGGGATGGGGTTAATTGATTGGTGACAGCATTTGCCGTCGGTTTGGTTTGGGCAGTCGTCGCAGGTCATAACGTGCCCCTTGGACGATAAGTACCCTCTGCAATCTGAGCTTTGGCATCATCATGAAAGAAATCGTCAACCTCTTCTAAGCGCTGAAAATTGTCCTTTGCCAAACGAAATAAAATATCAATCTTAGCCGCGTCATAGCACTTCATATTTGCAGGTACAACCTTGAGGCCAAGCGATGCAAGCATCTTGCAAAGGTTTGCAAGGTGATGCTCTTTAAGGCGTGACACGGTGCTACTGTCAATACCAATTGCTTTTGCAAGCTCCGCCTGACCATCCTTATCAATGGCTTGCAACACCTGAGTTTGCATATTGCGTGACCATGCAAGCTGTTCGTCTGATAATTGACATATAGATTTGGTTGTCATGGTTATGCTTCCTCTGTTATGTAGTTATCGATGTGCTTCACAGCATCTATTTTCTTTTGCATAAAAATGTCAGGGTGAGCAATTTTCGCGTCTCTTGAGATACCGCGGGCAAGCCAGTTATGAACTGTGGTGTAGTTGTAGCCAAGTGCGTCTGCAATAGCTTTAACCCCGCCAAGCTTTTCGATTAAATCTTTATCAGTCACTGTGTATTCCTTATTTTTCACACTATAGGGTAAATAATACACACAGTGTGAATAAAAAGCAATCAGTAGTTTTCATAGTGTGCAACATCGTGTTCCACACAGCGTGTAAAATAATATTAATTTGAACAATGAAAAAATGAGGTGGTTTATGGACCCAAGCATGGTTAGGCTACAAGAGGTAGCGGGGACAAATAAAAATTCTAAAATCGCCCTAGATTTAAACGTGGGAGCGTCAACAGTAACCAACTGGGCAAAGAGAGGTGTTTCTAAAGAAGGGGCTTTAGCTGCAGCGGAGAAATACAACGCTGATGCCAACTATATTTTGAGTGGCTCATTACCCACACCTACTGTTAGCGATCTAAAAGCTAAGATACTGGAGATGCAAAGCGGTTCAGCAGATACCGTAAACAAAGACACACCAGAAGGTACCAAGAAAGTGCCAGTTGATCATGGTATGTCGGGTCAGATGCCAGTAATTAGTTGGGTAGCGGCAGGCAGTTTTTCGGATGTGATGCCAGTGACAATAGATGACGCTATTGAATGGATAGATAGACCTAGCAATCTATCACCTAGAGCCTTCGGCTTGATCATCGAAGGTCGTAGCATGTGGCCTGAGTTTAAGCCTGGAGAGATTATCTACGTTGAGCCTGATATCTCGCCGTTAGAATTGAAGGATGGTGCGCTAGTCGTTATTCATTGCAATGATGACAAGCAAGCGACGTTCAAGCAGCTTATTATTGGCGATAGCCCTGAGGATATGTACCTAAGACCACTCAATCCAGAATGGCCGGATCAGAAGATTGTGCCGATGGGCGAATGTATGCTCGTTGGCGTTGTGGATAGCAAAATTACTAAGTATAGGTAATAGGCATGAAATCATTTGAGTGCTACTGGATTGAGCATTTCTTAAAGTTCGCCAAGCCAGTCGACACGCTGCCATTAGGATGGTGCGTATATCGTGAAGCAGTAGATTTCGAATAACACAAGGATATGGTTATGCTTTTAGATAGAGAAATGCAGCTTTCAATGCTAACGGAGCTGAGTCAGGTTTACCCCTCACAAATTGATCTCAGTGAGAAATATGACTATGGAACTGATGAATATTATAAGTTTATTGCGAACCTAGCTTACCTTAAAGATCATAAGCTCATTTCTGAAAACAGTTTGTTAGTTTCTAAGTCGCTGGATGGTGATGGCTTTCATCCTAATTTAGGCTCAATCACGCACACTGGCATGGATTTCCTTGCAGACGACGGTGGGCTATCAGCTATCTTAGGCGTGGTAACAATCAAATTTGAAGCTGAACAGTTCAGAACAATCTTAGAGTCAATGATTCTATCATCTAATCTGCCGACTGAGCGTAAACAGACAATGATTGATACGCTTCGAGAGCTGCCTGCCGAGAGTATAAAACACCTGACAACGAGAATTGTGGATGTGGGTTGGGACAATCTAGACTCTCTAATGACGATAATTCAAAACAGCCTTCTTTAGCTATCTGCTTGAATTTTAAATAACCAATTGGATGAGTGTAGTCACCAACGGGTACGTAGAATTCATCATGATCGACATCTATATTTTCAATATAAATTTGAGTTGAGCAATCACTTAATCTATTTTCAACGAGAAGTAAGGTTTCAATTTTCATAAGTAAGCCTCATTGGTTTTACGCGTAGAAGCCAGCACGCTTGAGACTGGCTAACAAGGAGAGTAATAATGGCGGATAGTATGAACATCCAAGGACCAGTAGAAATAAAAGATAACAGCGCTGAGCGTGTTGCCTTTGATCTAATGTCTGTTATAGCTGGTAAAGAGAATCCAACTATGGGTAGTGATTGCCAAGCGAAAAAAAATAGTAATAGGCTTTACTATAGTCAATCCCACTTAAAAGTGTTATAAACTAATTATCAAACCTAATTGCTATCATAAAGACCATGACTTACTCCCTAGATTTTCGCAAACAAGTACTAAAAAGCTTAGACAAGGGTATGACTTTTGCCGAGGCAGCTGAGTTTTATAATCTGAGCCCAACCACCATACAGAACTGGAAGCGGCGTGTTCATAGCAAAACAACCAGACAAACCAAGCCCTATAAAATACCAGATGACGTGCTACTTAATGATGTCAAAGAACATCCTGATGATTACCAGTATGAGCGAGCACGTCGTCTAAACTGTAGCAAAACAGGCATTTATCATGCCCTAAAGCGCCTAGGCATCAGTCAAAAAAAAGACCTTAGAGCACCCAAAAGCGTGTCCAATAAAAAGAGCGGCGTATCAAAGAAAGCTTGATAGCTTTACGCACCAAGGCTATCCGACTATCTATATTGACGAAAGTGGCTTTGAGCACGAGACCATCCGCTCTCATGGTTATTCACCGATTGGTAAGCCTTGTATTGATCGCTACAGCTGGCAAGGTAAAAAGCGAACCAACGTTATTGGGGCTCTGTATGAAAAGATGTTGTTTGCGCTTGATTACTTTGAGACAA
>NZ_DFBY01000046.1:0-11549 GCF_002366815.1 Psychrobacter sp. UBA3068
TTGTCTGTGGAGGGAGGATGCAGTAAAGGTCGCCCGATGAAACAGAAAACTTGCGACGGTCGTGAGAATGTCGCCTAAAGGCTAATGCTTTTAGAATCCCCCACTTGAGCGCGGCGAAAGTGGTGGGAGTGTGTCAAATGGAATCAGCCTTAAAAGTATCAACTAAACAAATGTCTTAGATAAGGATGATTGTGAATTGTTTGCCTTACAAGGGAATGGCCGTTTTATTGCGTAACGAACCGTAGTAGGACCATAACAACAGACTGGCAGCGCTACGATGTGGTGACCAGTCTTGGGTTAGCCGCTTTAGGTGTTTGGGTGTGGGGCGCTCAGCCAAATCTAGTAAATGCATCGCTGCGACTTTAATGGCTAAGTCATCGACAGCCAGTACATCTGCTCGTTTTAATGAGAACAACAGGTACATCTCAGCCGTCCAGCGGCCAATACCAGTAACAGCGGTCAGTGTTTTTATGACGTCTTCATCGGGCATGGCAACCAATGCGCCAAAGTCTATATCATGCTCTACCAGTGAGCGGATATAACGCGTCTTTTGCTTAGAGAGCCCTTGTGCCCGTAAAGCTTCATCACTCGCTTTATTAATAGCCTGCGGAGCTGTCATATCTGCATCAATCAAACGTTGCCAAATGCTGGCTGCCGCTGCGACAGAGAGCTGTTGACCGACCATTGCTCTCATCAATTGCTCAAATCCGCCGGTATTGTGTCTCAGGCTTGGCATCCCAACTTGGTTATAGACAGCAGCAAATTTTGGCTCGATAGCAACCAATGCAGTGATGTGCTCCTCTAACTCGTGAGGGTTTTCAATGATGTGTGGGCGCATAATGGACTTGCCTTAACCGTTAAAACAGTGGGTACAAAGAGAGTAGGAAGATGCACTTTAGGGTAGTGATGGCACCAATGTACCATTCAATGATACAAAAAAGGACTGCTGATGGGCAGTCCTTTTTGTATTAGAACAGGAGTACTTACTCACCATCCACTTTTGGCTTTTTGAGCAATACCAGTACAGCACCGTTGCCACCGTCTTTTGGTGGGGCAGAACAAAACGCTAATACTTCTGGCAACTGACGTAGCCAACCATTGACGCAAGTTTTTAGAATGGCTTCACTACCTTTACCATGAACGATTTTTACCATGGTCTCGTTTTTTTGCTTTGCTTGACTCAATAATTGCGTCATGGCCTCGCGAGCTTCTTCAATCGTACAGCCATGAATATCGACAGCATCATACCAACGCAGCTTGCCTTTTTTGAGTTGATCAAAAATTTTGTTTTGCAAAGTTGGCTGTTTGTAAGACAAGTATGCTTCACTAGCGACAGGGTTCAGTAGGGCTTGCATATCTGATAGGCCTGCCCCCAAATCGCTTGCCTCACTACCTTGAGCCGCAGCACGTTTGGACAGGGTGGCAGCATCAGGTTTGCGCGCTTTTTCTGCGTTTGAAGGGGGGCGAACGTTTTTGTCTTCAAGCTGGTTCACACCGTGCATCGCTTGCATAAACAGCACTTTATCATCATCGATATGTTCACTGTCTAACTGTTTTACCGTTTTTTTGACTTGCTTTTGGGTTGGTAGGGCAACAGGTTCTGTTGGCTTTTGATTCTCACCTTCAGGCGAGTTGGTATCACGGCCTTTGCTCAGTTGGCCTTTTAGCTCTTTGAGTTGGTCTTGCATTTCTTTTGAAAATAGAGAGTTTGACATAAAAGTTAACGTATCGTTGGTTAATGAATGAATGATTTCATAGTTAAGGTCTAGACTGTCTAGCTACTTTACCCGTCTGCTGCAACGCCCGCAAGTAAGGATTGTAACGCTTGTCCAGGGTGATCGGTTTTCATAAATTGCTCACCGATTAAAAAGTGTGGGATATTGTGATCTAACATCAAACGAATGTCATCGCTGCTATGGATACCGCTCTCGGTGACAATCAGCGGTTTAGGGGTGGTGCTATCAGCGTCAACCGCTAGGGCGTCTGTTAAGATGTTTTTTAAATCCAGTGTGGTTTGTAGGCTAACATCAAAGGTATTTAAATCACGATTATTGATGCCGTAAATGTTGTGTTCAGAACGAGGTAATTGGAGCGCGCGCTCAAGCTCAGCCTTGGTGTGTACTTCGATCAACACATCCATACCCAATTGGATACTGAGCGCATGTAGTTCTTTTACTTGCGCGTCATCTAGGCAGGCCATGATTAATAATACACAGTCTGCGCCCATGAGATAGGATTGATAAATTTGGTAGGTATCAATCATAAAATCTTTACGCAGTATCGGCAGGCTTGCGGCATTAGATGCTTGAAGCAGATAGCGGTCATCGCCTTGGAAATAATCACGGTCAGTCAATACTGACAAACAGCAGGCCCCAGCTTGTTCGTACTGCTGTGCGAATAAGGCAGGTGCAAAATTGTGATTAATAACACCCTTAGAAGGTGACGCTTTTTTGATCTCGGCAATGATACCGATACCGTTTTTATGAGAACTGGCAGCACGTAGGGCAGCAGCAAAGCCTCGACGTGGCTTGTTATCAGCATCGACTTGCGCTTGCAGGTCTTCAAGTGGTAGCGCCTCACGAGCCGCTTTCACTTCTTCTATTTTGGTGGTGACAATGCGCTGTAATACTGAGGGGATGTCTGTATTGGTTGTGGTCATACTGGTATCCAAATATCGTTAAATGTAAACAAACCGTGATGGCTAGGGCTGCGTACTAATGGTGTTTATTCTTTAATCTTTAGATGCCAGCTGCTGCGTGTAGGTGGCTAAAGTCTCAAGCTTCATTAAAGCATCCCCATTTTGGATGATTTTTTGTGCTCGGCTCACGCCATTAGGGTAATTGCTGGCAAGTCCTGCGGTATATATAGCCGCGCCTGCATTTAACGCAATCATGTCACGGGCTTTTAGGACGGAGCGGTCGTTAGTTTCTAAACCCGATAGCGCCGCACGAATCAGCTCAAGACTTTGCGTCGAAGAGTCCACATCCAGACCAATAAGCGTTTGTGATTCGATACCTGCATCTTCTGGCATCATCTCATAAACGGATACTTCGCCGTCTTTTAACTCAGCGACGGTAGTAGAGGTTGCAAGGCTGATTTCATCTAGGCCATCTTTTGCGCCGACGACCATGACATGACGCGCGCCTAAATTCTTCATTACTTTAGCGATGGGTTCACAAAGTTGGGCCGTAAAGACACCAATGACTAGATTGGGGGTGCCAGCAGGGTTGGTTAGTGGACCTAAAATGTTAAAAATAGTACGGGCCTTTAATTCACGGCGCACTGGGTTGGCATAACGCATCGCACTGTGATGATTCGGCGCAAACAAAAAGCCAATCCCTTGATTTTCGATACAATCTTGCGCTTGTGCAGGCGTGAGCGCAAGACTAATACCTGCTTCTTCGAGTAAGTCTGAGCTACCAGACTTAGTCGATACACCGCGGTTACCATGCTTAGCAACTTGTGCTCCTGCGGCTGCAGCGACAAAAGCGGATGCCGTCGAGACGTTAAATAAATTAGCGCCATCGCCCCCCGTTCCAACAATATCGACCAGATTATCGCAATTGTTTGGCGTGATGTTGGCTGCCAAGGCGCGCATGGCACTGGCAGATGCCGTGATTTCATCGATTGATTCACCTTTCATCCGCAAACCCGTCAAAATCGCTCCCATCATGGCATCACTACATCTTCCTTGCATAATGATAAGCATCACTTGATACATCTCATCAAAGGTTAAATCAATATGCTGAAAGATTCTACCTAAGGCTGTCGTCAGTAATTTATGCGTGTCCTCGTCAGACAGTTGAGCAATATTATCTGGGGTATGAGTATCCTTTATGCTGGCGGTATTCATTATTGTCTCGCTTAATATTTTTATGTATTGGTTTTAAGTAAATGAGGGGTTACTTTGATCTTGTTGTTAACAACGTGTCATCTGTAAGCAGTCAAATGAAAGCAATCAACTGACTTTCGGTAACTCATCGGAGGTTAGTACGGCCAAATGATACGTCTGCAAAAAGTTATTGAGCAGCTGGTAGCCTGCTTCACTTAAAATAGACTCAGGATGGAATTGCACGCCTTCGATGGCCAATGTTTTATGCCGGACACCCATAATCTCTTCGATACTACCATCGGTGTTCTGTGTCCACGCGGTCAGCTCAAGACATTCAGGCAGACAGGTCTTGTCGATGACGAGTGAATGATAACGTGTGACTTGCGAGGGGTTTGGTAGGCCGGCAAAGGCACCTTGGTTATTATGGTAAACGGCTGATAAACGCCCGTGCATCACTTCACCAGCTTTAACCACTTGTCCGCCAAATGCTTGCCCAATGGCTTGATGTCCTAAGCAAATCCCTAACATAGGAATGCGACCCTTAAACGTTTCGATAACTTCTAGCGATATACCAGCACGGTCAGGGTCGCATGGGCCAGGGCCAATGACGATAACGTCAGGTGCCAGTGTTTTAATCTGTTCGATAGTGGCTTGATCGTTACGCCAGACGGTGATCTCCTGTTGTAACTCACCGAAGTACTGTACAAGATTGTACGTAAAACTGTCGTAATTATCGATCATCAGAATCATTAGGTTTTCAACTTATTGACGGGCAGGTATTTTGGGAGGCTCTCTATATCTACATATCTACATGCGTTTTAATGTCTCTCAACATTTGGCGTTAAGCTGTTTTAACGGGGCTGAGTGCTTTTTTAAGACGCCGTTATCTTACCACTATTTTGCTGTCTATCAAATGTGCTGTACAAGTGTCGTCAATAAGGACTAAAGAAAAGTAATATTTTCTTGTCTGATAGGTTCACGACCAGGCGTCGTAATCCAGATAAGCATTATAAATGCACCATAAAATAGCAACGCTTATAAACCTCATATTTTATTATGACCAAATTTGGTGCGTTTTTTAACGTTTTTCTGCTGATAATAAAAAACGTTTAGTAAGATAGCTACTTAAAGATACGATGAGTATATATTTTATTGCGTTATAAGTGGCTGAAAAATATAAAAATTATCCCAGTCTTGGCGCTTTAGTAAATAGCCAGCATAGAGAATTGGCACAGCGTTTGCAATGTTACGGTTAAGATTGCTTATGGCTTAGAGTGAGTCAACGCTCATTATTAGTCAGTGTCAGAAGAGTTCAGCACGATACGTCATATGTTGTTAGAATAATATCAGGATTGACTTGGCTTATGGTGATTCTGCTAAGATGCCTATGAGTCTTATGAATGATTTGTTTTAAAAGAGTATATTGATTAATAACATTGACAGTGCTAATAATAAGCATAATATTGAATGCGCTATTTAGCTTCAGAAGCATATCTCATATTCTTAAACTAAAAAATTGCACCAATACCTTGAAATCGCAATAACATGATCAACACAACGGAGACTATTCATGTCGAACAAACTACTAGACCTTATCCAATCTTCTAACGCTAAGTGGGTTGACTTTCGCTTTACGGATACACGCGGTAAAGAGCAACATATCAGTTTTCCAGCGTCTACCGTTGACGAAGATGTGATGGAAGATGGCAAAATGTTTGATGGCTCATCTATCGCTGGTTGGAAGGGTATCGAAGCGTCAGATATGATCTTGCGTCCGGATCCAGAGACCGCTTTTATCGATCCATTCTTTGACGCGGTGACAGTGGTAGTGACTTGCGATATTATCGAGCCATCAACGCTACAAGGCTATGATCGTGACCCGCGCTCTATCGCACGTCGTGCTGAAGAGTACTTGAAGTCTACAGGTATCGGTGATACTGCTTACTTCGGTCCTGAGCCTGAGTTCTTTGTATTTGACGATGTTAAATGGTCAGTTGATATGTCTGGCGTTAGTCATAAAATCACGGCTGAAGAAGCAGCATGGTCGACCAATGAGAGTTACGAGTGGGGCAACATGGCGCATCGCCCACGTGTTAAAGGCGGTTATTTCCCAGTACCACCAATCGATAGCTCACACGATATGCGTGCAGTTATGTGTGAACGTATCGAAGAAATCGTTGGTGAAGGCTCAGTTGAAGTACATCACCATGAAGTGGCTTCTTGCCAGTCTGAGATCGGTGTGGCATTCAACACCATGGTGCGTAAAGCGGATGAAGTTCAGCAATTGAAATACGTTGTGCACAATGTCGCGCATCAGTTTGGCAAAACTGCTACCTTTATGCCTAAGCCAATCGTTGGTGACAATGGCTCAGGTATGCACGTACATATGTCAATCTCAAAAGACGGCGTAAACACATTCTCTGGTGATGAGTATGCTGGTTTGTCTGAAACAGCATTGTATTTCATTGGCGGTGTGATCAAGCATGCTCGTGCGTTGAATGCGATTACCAACCCATCAACCAACAGCTACAAGCGCCTAGTGCCACATTATGAAGCACCGATCAAGCTTGCTTACTCAGCCTCTAACCGTTCAGCATCTATTCGTATTCCACATGTGAGTAGCCCAAAAGCGGTCCGTGTTGAAGCGCGCTTCCCTGATCCAACGGCGAACCCATACCTAGCGTTTGCTGCATTGCTAATGGCTGGCCTTGACGGTATCCAGAACAAAATGCATCCAGGCGAAGCTGCGGACAAAAACTTGTATGACTTGCCACCAGAAGAAGAAGCACAAATCCCAACAGTTGCAGAGAGTTTGGATGTGGCGCTACAAGCTTTACGTGATGATCATGAGTTCTTGTTAAAAGGTGATGTGTTCACGGAAGACATGTTAGAAGCGTTCATTGCGTTAAAAGAAGAAGAAGTACAACGTCTGAACGTGACTGTACATCCAGTTGAATTTGACATGTACTATAGCTGCTAATCTATCGTATAGATTCAAAATTACTCTAGTTAATTCATTCAGTTAAGAAGGACCAGTCAAGTTGAGCTTGGCTGGTTTTTTTATACCTGTTGCCAAGGCCACCACATTCATTGACAAAGTTTCTCAGAAGTCGTTACTGATTTCATGAGAAAATTATCGCATAATGGTTTTTTATAAAACCCATTAACAGTCGACACGAATCAGGTAGGCGGACTATGACTACATTATCAAAACCGAGATTTCTAAAAGGTGGCTTCACAGTAGGTTTACTAGGGGCTATGATTATTAGCGCTACCACTCTGTGTGTGACGTTCGCAAATGCCGCACCTATCTATAAGGTTATCGATGAAAAAACGGGTCAAGTTACTTTCACTGACCGCCCGCAAAGTTATGAGCAGCAAGCTGATAAAAAAGTGAGTCAGATGGCTATTACAACTGATGCTACCAGTGATACAACCAATCAGCCAAATAACAGTCATACCAACAGTCAGCCTGCTGCTATTGCTACACGGCAAACTGCTGCTGTGCCGAGCTCAAACCCTAAAACGGTAGCTCCCATCAATTATCAGCTTGCTATTACTGAGCCTAGCGAGGAACGTGCTTATCGCCGTCCAGCGCAAACCATCAATGTGAGAGTGCAAGTGACACCCGCTTTACAAGCAGGTCATAGTATCAGTATTTATTTTGATGAGAGTGAAGTGGCGCAAGGTTTAAGTGCCTCGATTGCGACTATAAATCTCTTGCCAGGGTCACATGCTATCAGAGCCGTGGTAAAAAACGAGAAGGATCAGATACTTCAACAAGTGACCCGTACTGTTTATGTGATCCAAAACAATACAACGCTACAAAATAATAAGAAAATTGCTCAGCAGCTTTTGGCTTATCAGAACTTGCCGTGGCACCAAAAAGTCTTGTTGAAATTGCGTCAAAAAGAAACCGCTACGCCTTAGCCTTAAGAGGGTTTATAAATCTAACCGTTTACTAGTCATACCTGAGTCTTCATTAAGCGTATTAAAAAAGGCAAGCACCATTATAGTGCTTGCCTTTTTTAATACGTATGGTTAACGTCACTTTAGAGATAAGCGGCTTTATTTATTCAACTCAATCGTCCCATTAGCGGTCACTGAGATAGTACTGTTGCCAGACTCAAAGTTTTGGCTTGGTACAGATTCATCTGCTACGCCTGCTTTCATATTCATGCTGCTATACATTGGACGTGGGTAGTTGCTCCCTGTGTTTAAGTTGACACTCACCACCCGATAGCCACGAGCGTCCCACGCACGGGTAAGATTTTTAGCTTGCTGCTGAAAGGCGCGTGAAGCATCAGTCATCAGCTTTTGCTCTAGAGCGTCCTTTTTGGTATCGGAGACACCAAAGTTTAAATTGTCCATGACTAAGGTTTCTTGCAAGTCAGCAATAAGCTGGCTAGTCGCTGCAAAATCTGTACTCTTTAAATCGATATTTGCCTGTCCTGTCCAGCCAATAATTTTGTCGTTTTTATCATAACGGGGGTAAGTGCGCTGCTGTCCGGTGCTGACCGTAACGCTGGGGTAGCGCTTGGCTATTTTCATCGCATTGTTAATGGCTGTGTTCAGGGTAGTGGCTAGAGTCTTAGAATCCGTTGCTTGTGCTTTTTTATATAAGCTCGCCCTGACTTCATCGTTTTGGATTTCTTCTTTTACTTCTGTCTGAAAAGTAAGCTGATCATAGCCTGTTGGCTCTGCATGCGCGTAGCCCATCATAGTGGTTAGTAAAAGTGCAGTGCCTGTCGTTAGAGCCGCTTTATTAAGTAACGTGGTTTTCATGTGATCTCCTAAGGGAATATTAATAGTACAGATATGAATTCTATTTAGATAAAACGTAAATACAATTCATAGCCATATTAGAAGCTGTTCATTTTATTTGTTAGATGACAGTGAGCGCTCAGCTTCAGTCACTAAAATAGCAAAATTTAGCTGCGCTGCTGTGAGAATTTTGTCACCTAGGTTACGGTTTGTTTTAGGCCATAAAAAACAGTTTTATAATAGGGGTTGTAATAATGAAAAATTCTTGTATAATTTGCAACTGGTGGCTCCATTGGTAGCCTCGCAACATTGTTCTATGAATCCCGCCAGGACCGGAAGGTAGCAACGGTAATAGTCACAATGTGTGCCGAGGATGTGCTTTTGGAGTCGCTTTTTTTTGTCTAAAATTTGACATCTGTCTCTATAAATAACTAAAAATGCTCGTGTATTGTATTAAGCCCTTTATTATAAAGGGCTTTTTTTTTGCTCTGAATTTGTCTGATTCTGTACTAATGGACTTAGTTGTTTCTTCTTTGCCAACTGTGGGACGGATTGAGAGTACGCCTCATGGCCTGTTTAATCAGCTTAGATTGGCTGAACGTACGATTTTTTAATCAGTGGGGACCATTGTGTATTGTACAAACTGCTGATGATCGGCATTTTAATTGGGCAAAGAATGGGACAACGATACGAGCAGCGCTGACTAGATGATGGTGTGAAGGTAAATAGCCTAAGCAAAAAAATACAAAAAATTGTGTTTCAGCCACATTATTAACCGACAGCCGTAAAACCGATCATACGGTTGATAATTATTGAGACAAACAACAGGGCAGTCTTCAAATAGATTATAATAACGGTAAAAATAGCCGCCATACTGATAATGCCACGAATAAATCATTATTATACTTATAATGATGACCAACAGTGGCTGGGTACATTGCATACGATGGTGTTACACGATACGATAGTCAGTCAAGATGAGTATGATTGTCGGCTTTTACTGTCAGAGCACGGGCTCAGGGTGCGGCAGCTTTTTTGACTGACTTAAAACAAGCTTGATGTAGCCAATATTTGGCTGCCAAGGTGCTACCTATATGAAGGTATTGTCTAAAATAGACGTTTGTAAACCCATTTGTGATAAATAGGATAGTAGACCCGCATGAGTGATATCCAAGACCCGTTAGTTGTATTGCAACACCGTATGCAGCAGCGTCAGATTTTAGCGTTAATGGGTATTAATCAGTGGGTGCAGCCAAGCTCAGAAACCATTAATATCGCAGACATCTCTGCTCCTAATGTCGCCGATAGTATCGTTCAGCCTGTTGCTTCGAGCACAAGTCTTGAGCAGCCTCATATGGTAAAACCAAGTATTGACAATACAAACGGTAATATGTCAAATGTCACGTCTGAGGACTTTGGATCAGCTCTAGTCGATGAGGACTCTTATAGCACTTATTACCATGACGATAACGATGCTGGCTTAAGCCGCCCTCATGAACAAAGCCCCGTAACCTATAGTTTTGATACCAGTACCCCTGATACAGCCACCAACTCTCGTGTAGAGCCAGCTGTCCCACAAGCTGAATCAATCCAGCCTTCTGAAAGAAGTCACGACACTAACAATCTTAAAATAGCGCCATTTGATTTACAAGGTGGCCGCTATGGGGACTGGGTATTTTTTGTTGATATCCAAGCCCTTAATAATGATAGCCAAAAACTGTGGCAAAATATCACGCAGGCATTGTCCATAACCTGTGAGACAACATCGTTCCCCATCTGCGAAGGTATGGATACTGCCGAGCTTGCCAATGCCAGCCTAGCAGGCTATGTGTTTAAAATAGGGAGAAGCGAAGAGATACAAGTAGCCGCATTGACCGCGCTACCTGAGGGACTTGAGCATCCCAATATGACTACTGTGCCGACATTGGATGAGATGCTTGCTGATAGCAGCTTGAAACGACAATTTTGGGAGACGCTCTCTCATTAGCTATCAAAAAAGCGAAAGAGGACTCCACCCGACATTAGGGTGGAGGTGAATTTCGCATCACTGGTTGGTTTTTTGACTCAGGTATTACACAACCTACTCATTGAAATAAACACCCTTAAATTCTAGTATTATAAGCATGTCATCAAACACACACTCATTAACAAAGAAAGCATTTATGAAAATCAACAAAGCGTACAAATTTAGGCTTGAGCCTACTATAGAGCAGGAGATTATTCTAAATAATCTTGTCGGCTCAGCGCGTTTTGTTTGGAATCACATGCTGGCAATATCGTTTGAGATGTTTGCTAAAAATGACTTTATCAATGCCACCAACCTCGTTAATAAAATCGTTAGTTTAAAGAACAATCCTGATTTTGCCTTTCTGAAATCTAGCTCTAATGCCGTGTCCTTACAACAAAAGGTACGCGATCTTGCGTCTGCTTGGTCACGATTCTTTGACCCCAAAGTACACGCCAGATTCAAAGAGAATAAAAAGAAACCCAAAAAGCCCAAGTTCTTTAAGCTGGCTAATGGCACAGAGATTCAACTTCGCCCATTGATGCCACAATTTAAACACAAAGCAGATGGCTGTGACTCCATTCGCTTGGTTCAGTTTGATAAATACTGCCGTGTTGAGGGCAATCGCGTCAAACTCCCGAATGGCATTGGTCTGGTGAAATTCAGAAAATCGCAAGACATCATCGGCACGATTAAAAACGTCACCATCAGCAAAAAATCAGGGCACTGGTACGTGTCATTTGGCACTGAGCGCGAACTGGATGAGAACCCACGCCACCCTGCCACAAGCGCCATTGGCTTGGACATGGGTATCAGCAAACTACTCACCACCTCAAACGGTGAAACCATCAAACCCAAGAACAGCTTTGAAGCCAACCAACTCAAACTTGCCAAGCTGCAACGAGGGTTGGCAAAAAAAGTAACATTCAGTGAAAACTGGAAAAAGCA